>CADBLW010000261.1 GCA_902795625.1 uncultured Lachnospiraceae bacterium
CGCCCGAGGCGGAAGCCGCTGCCCTCCGGAGCATTGTTCGCCTTCATAAACAGCGATTTCAGATTCATAGCCATAGATCAATTCTCTCCCGCACTGTCATACCGAACGATGGTTTAAGCCGCATCTTCTACCGCAGCACTCTCCCGACCAGCCCGGTGTCGTAAAGCCCGGACAGGAAGCTCCCGTTCTCCATGAATTTCATGTGCGTCTCGCGGTTGTTCTCCACGCCGACGAGGACAAACTCCGAGAGCGCGCACTTCATTTTCCGTATCGCGGCATCACGCGTGTCCGCGCACACGACAAGCTTGCCGAGCAGCGAATCGTAGTACGGCGTGACCTCACAGCCCGCGTACAGTGCGGTGTCGAAGCGCACATCCACACCGCCGGGCACATGCAGCATCGTGACGCTGCCCGTCGCCGGCAGACAATCCGCGCCGTGCTCGGCACAGATCCGACACTCAATGGCGTGACGCCCGCGTCCGATCTGCTCCTGCGTATACGGAAGCGATATTCCCGCCGCCGTGCGGATCTGCCACTCGACAATGTCGATGCCCGTGACCATCTCCGTCACGGAATGCTCCACCTGGAGCCTCGTGTTCATCTCCAAAAACCAGTATTCGCCGCCCCGGACGAGGAACTCCACCGTTCCCACGGTGACGTACCCGACTGCCTTCGCCAGCGCTCTCGCAGCGCTGTAGAGCTTGTCCCTGAGTTCCTCTGAAAGTTCCGGCGCGGGACACTCCTCAATGAGTTTCTGGTTCCGCCGTTGCACCGAGCAGTCGCGGTCCCCAAGCGCCAGCACCGTGCCATCACGGTCCGCCAGCAGCTGCACCTCCACGTGCCTTACATGTTCTATGTATCGTTCGAGGAAAATGCCGTCATCGCCGAACGCTCCTGCCGCTTCCTTCTTCACCTCCGCGTAGGCCGCGGGAATCCCTTCGATGCTTTCCACGATACGGATACCCTTGCCGCCTCCTCCGGAGCGCGCCTTCAGTATGACCGGAAAGCCAACCTTCTCAGCCGCTGCCTTGGCTTCCTCCGCGTCCGCGAGAATGCCGCTGCCCTCCGCCACCGGAACACCCGCCTTGCGGGCGATCTCACGGGCAATCTCCTTCTGGCCCATCGCCTCCGTCACATACGCGCCGGGCCCGATGAGGGTGATGCCCTGCTCCTCACAGCGGCGGGCAAATTCTGCATTTTCCGCGAGCATGCCATAGCCCGGATGGATCGAATCTGCGCCGGCCGCACGGGCCAGCGTGAGGATCGCGTCCATGTTCAGATAGCTGTCCCCTGGCAGAGGTCCGCCGATGCAATATGCCTCGTCGGCCATGCTCACATGCAGCGCCTCCGCATCCGCCTCGGAGTACACGGCAACCGTCTCGATGCCCATCTCCTTGCAGGCGCGGATGACACGCACGGCAACCTCGCCGCGGTTCGCAATCAGCATCTTCGCAAACATTTCGACCTCCTGACATGATAATCCGCGATCATACCTGACTCTTCGTGATCGCAAACCCTTCCATTCTCACTGCTCACGATCTGACTACTGTTTCGTGATCGCAAACGACAGATCTCCGCTCGTGCACAGCGCGTCGCCGACTCTCAGCTCCGCATGCACCGCGTACAGCGGCGGGCACGACCGAAGCGGCTTCACATCGATGCGCACGGTATCTCCCGGCCGCACCATTTTACGGAAACGAACCTTGTCGATCCCGGTGTACACCGCAAGCGTTCCCTCCTTCGCAAGCTCCTCCGCGAACAGCATGCACGCGGACTGTGCCATCATCTCGCACTGGATCACGCCCGGCACGATCGGATTATTCGGAAAATGTCCCTGCAGAAAGAACTCGTCTCCCCGCACCGTATACCGTGCCGTCGCCGTTCCGTCCCCGTTGTTCACTGCCTCATCGATCAACAGCATCGGCTCCCGGTGCGGCAGTATTGTCTTAATCTCTTCGCGATTCATAACGTTCCCTTCCGTCTGTATTTCTGTGCGCGACCGCTTTCTCACTCGATCACAAACAACTCCTGGTGGTACTCGACCAACGCCCCCTCGCTCACCAGGATCTCCGTGATCACACCGTCGCGGGGAGACGTCACCTCGTTCATCATTTTCATCGCCTCGATGGTGCACAGCGCCTCGCCCTTGCGCACCGTGTCTCCGACCGCGAGCGGACCTCCTTCGCTTCTCCCGTGGAAAATGCCGAGCAGCGGTGCCTTGACACACTCGCCCCTGTGAGGCTTTTCAGCGCCTGCCGTTTCCTGCGGCTTCTCCGCGATGTTCTGTACGGATGCCGCTGCCGGAGGCAGTGCATTTTCCGATATATGAATTTCCTTTCGAAGCGTCAGTTTGAACTCGCCTTCCTCCGCGTGTAACTCCGTGAGCCCCAGCCGTTCAAATACTTCCGCGTATTCCCGTAACGTGTTCATTGTCCTGTCCTCACTGTGTCATGCCTTGCGGAACGCGATGCACGCGTTGTGTCCGCCGAACCCGAGAGACGTGCTGACGGCGCACGTGAGCTCCGTCTTGACCGCCTCGTTCGGCGTGTAATCGAGATCGCACTCCTCGTCCTTCTCGCGGTAGTTGATCGTCGGCGGCACCGTCCCTTCCGAAAGGGCAAGCACCGAAGCGATCGCCTCCACAGCACCGGTAGCGCCCATCATGTGACCGGTCATTGACTTCGTGGAGCTGATGTGAAGCCTGTAAGCATCCTCGCCGAACACGGTCTTGAGCGCCTTGGTCTCCATCGCGTCATTCAAATGTGTTCCGGTACCGTGCGCGTTCACATAGATCTCGTCTGCGGACGTGATCCCGGCCTCCCGCACAGCCATCCGGATCGCGCGCACCGCGCCGTCTCCCTCAGGATCAGGCGCCGTGATGTGATAAGCATCTGACGTGTTTCCGTAGCCGACAACCTCGGCAAGGATCTCCGCCCCGCGCGCCTTCGCGCGGCTGTATTCCTCGAGCACGAGCATTCCCGCGCCCTCACCCATGA
>CADBLW010000262.1 GCA_902795625.1 uncultured Lachnospiraceae bacterium
ACAGGGGTTGTATTGTTCCCGGCATTTTGCTATTATCAGTGTGTAGCAATACCGTCACCGGAACGGGACGGAGAAGCGGGAGGAAACAGCTCATGGGAAATTCCGGATCGTACGGGGAATGGACCCGCGCCAAAGAGGAACTGGTTTCGACACTCATGTCCCTCGGCCATCCGGGAGAACTCGGGGAGCTGATCGCGAGACAGCTCGGAAGTCCGAAAGCCATACGACGCATGACTTCGTACCTGCATCAGGTAAGACCGCGCAGCGCGGAGGAAGTCGTGGACGAGATGCTTGCGATCAGCAGCGAGATCGAAGCCTGGCACAAAAAGAAAGCCAGTGAACAGGCCAACGCAAGCTACACGGAGTATCTGAACGAGCGAAGAGCGGAGGATGATCCGGACGACTGAGCGCACCATAGGGACGGAGAAAAGATTTTCCGAAAGCAGGTCGAAAGAGTGTTCACGGAGGTGGGCTACATGAAAAATAAGGCATACTGGATCCGACACAGCCACGTATTCCGGCACGATGAGTTCGAGTGTTCCGAGTGCGGTGAGACCGCGGACAAACCCCGGAAAACCTGTCCGCACTGCGGAAGCGCGATGAAAGGCGTGCAGGGTGATACCGGCTGGGTCGACGAAATGGAAGCAATTGACGCGTGGTTTGACGATTAACGGATAAAAAACCGTGTCCCGGATGAGGGGCACGGTTTTTGGGTTCAATCCGAGAAAACGCTTGTTACAGGCGCTTTTGATATGGTATGATAGATACGGAGTATTATGGCTTTTTTAGGGGGGGATACATAGGATGAAGAACAACACGGCGGCGGTTGAGAAGAAAAATAAGAACAACAATGCGGCAGTCGAGAGGGAGATCAGGGGCAGAGCAAAGGCATTTGCGGCATATTCCTTCGCAATGGTCTTTTTTGTAGGTATTGTACTGATCGTCGCGTGGGACAAGATGTCGATACATTGGGCGTTTCTCGTTCATGTTTGTATTAATGTGGTGTTTATGATAATCAGCTTCCTTGCGATGCGGTATCCGCTGAAGTTTAAGTGGTTTTTCCGAAACCTGAAGTCGGAGAAGAAGGCGCAGCCGAAGCAGACGGAGTACAGGCATGATAAGAATTACGGCTTCATCTCGAAGGTCTTCGACCGGCCGGTTTCCGTGAGTGCCGCTGGTGTGCCCGGGGCCTATGTGGAAAAATGCATCGGGTTCTTTCAGAACATGAGTGAGGCGCAGATTGACCGTCTGGCCGATGACGCGATGTCATATTATCAGGAAATCAGGGAATACTCAGGCGACGAGGTCGCAGACATGCCGGAAACCCTGAGCGGCCGCAAGATCCTCGACTGGGTTTACCCGAAGGTAATGTGGATCGAACATGACGACGGAGCAGAGGGAAAGATCCAGTTCATCGTCGAGTGTGACTGCGCGTGGGAGCCGGAGCACGGCATGGAGATCATCGTGTTTGACAAGGAGATCATCCATGTGGGCTCTTACGACGGAGACCTTCAAGGCTGGAGGGAAGAGTATCTGTCGGACAAGGAGAACTGAGAGAGGGTCGGTTCTCGGAACCGAACAAGCCAGGGACAAAACATAACGGACAGAATAAGAGATCACGCAGAATGGAAACGATTGATACTATGCAGGAAACTATGTCAGACCGGTTCGCAAGGACCGAATTGCTGCTGGGGAAGCTGGCGATGAAACGTCTGTCGGAGTGCCGCGTGGCCGTGTTCGGCATCGGCGGTGTCGGCGGCTATGTTTGTGAGGCGCTGGCGCGAAGCGGTGTCGGCGCATTTGACCTGATCGATAATGACAGGGTCTGTCCGTCCAACATCAACCGGCAGATCATCGCGACCGGGAAGACAGTCGGACAGTACAAGACAGACGTCATGAGGGAACGAATCCTGGACATCAACCCGGAGGCGGAGGTGAATACACATCGGTGCTTCTTCCTTCCGGAAAATGCAACCGATTTTCCGTTTGAGAAGTACGATTATGTGGTCGACGCCATTGATACCGTAACGGCTAAGATCGAGCTGGTCATGCAGTGTCAGAGGACGGGGACACCGATCATCAGTGCGATGGGGGCAGGGAACAAGCTGGACGCTACGAGGTTCCGCGTCGCGGACATCTACAAGACAAGCATGGACCCGCTGGCCAAGGTTATGCGGCATGAGCTGAAGAAAAGAGGTGTCAAAAAACTGAAAGTCGTCTATTCGGAGGAGCAGCCGATCAGTCCCGCAGGAGAGGCGGAACCGGTTGACGGGGCGTTCAGATCAGAACAACCGGGGACTCCGGAGAAGCGGACGGGACGCAGATCCATCCCGGGCAGCACGGCCTTTGTGCCCTCTGTTGCGGGGCTGATCATTGCGGGAGAGGTGATCAAAGATTTAACGGGTTTGCAGGAAAGTTAAGGGGGACAGATGGACGCATATAAGCATGTTGTGCAGTATTACGAGACCGACAAGATGGGCGTTACGCACCATTCCAACTACATCCGGTGGATGGAGGAGGCGCGGATCGATTTTTTGAGCCGGATCGGCTGGGATTACGCGAGACTGGAGAGAGACGGTATCATCCCCCCGGTCACGGAGGTGACGTGCAGGTACCGAAAGAGCACGACCTTTGCGGATGAGATATTCATCACCGTGTCCGTCAAGGAGTACAGGGGGCTGCGGCTTGTGCTTGCCTATGAGATGAAAAATGCGGAGGGCAATACGGTTGCGACAGCCGAATCGGAGCACTGCTTTGTGGATACGAACGGAAAACCGATCCGCCTCTCAAAGAAGTTTCCCGAGTTCAGCAAGGTGCTGGAGGAACTGGCGGACGCGAACGGTGCCGCTGCCGAATGATGAAATACGACGAGATTGAGAAGAAAAGACCATAGGGTTGAGAAACATCTGAAAGGAGAATCACCATGGATGGAAATAACACGGTAACCAGAACTTCAAACGAGGCGTTAACCCTGCTTCAGGAGAAGCGGAACGCGACCGGCAAGACCATGCTGTTCCTTGTGTTCAGCGTTTTCTTTCTGATCATTCCGCCGGTCGGTATCATCCTGATCCTGATCGTGGCATCGAGAGTTTCCAAACTCCGCAAGGAAATGAAGGAACTGTACAAGGACGCGTTTGTCCGGGAGCCGCTGAACAACAATTTCCGGGACGTTATTTATGAGCCGCAACGGGGGTTCTCCGAAGAAGATATCAAGAGCTTCCAGCTCTGCCTGTGGGGAAACAGCTACTGGTCCGAGGACTTCATCCAGGCCACCTACGAAGGCGTTCGCTTCACGGTCGCGGAAGTACATGTGATCGAAGTTGATAAGTCGAGCGACAGCAGCCGGTCCGAGACCTATTTTGAAGGCCGGATGATGGTGTTTAATTTTCCGAATAAGCTTGTCAATGCCGTGACGGTTTTCAGCAAGAAGTTCAAGCACAGAGACATGAGCCGCGCGGAGGCGAAGGAAACAAAGGTTGAGCTTGAGAATATGCAGTTCAACGACGCGTTTGATGTGTATTCGCAGACACAGCAGGATGCATTCTACCTGATCACGCCTCACATGATGGAGCGTATGCAGGTGCTGGCCGGCAAATACGACAGCATCGCCATGCGGGTCGTCGGAAACTGTGTCGTTCTCGCGTTCAATGAGCCGGGCAAGAACGTGTTTGACCAGAACATCGACGTTGGCCAGCTGGACATCGATCAGGAGATGGCCAAGGTGCAGGGTGAGATCGACGACATCAAGATGTTCATCACGGCGATACTCAATCTGAAACCGAATGCCTATGTAATGCCACAGAATACCTGATCAATACCTGAGGAACGCCCGAGGGATGCCGGAGGGGTTGTCTTCCGCAGAGGAAAATGAGTTGCGCGAAAAGAGGAGAGAGCCATGGCGAAGAGTGAGTTTGATACCTTTTTGCTGGAGGAAGTGGAGAAGCAAAAGGGCGTTGCGTACCCCGTGAAGGCGAGCGTGTTCGAGCGCCTGCGCGTGAAGAAGGCGGCGTGCACGAAGCTGCATCCCAACCCGGAGGATGAGTTCACATTTCCCGACATCGGACCGAACTACGGCATCATCTCCAACTATGAGAAGATGATCCTGGACAATCTGCGGGCGAAGCTGCCGGTGTTCGAGGAGCCGATCATGGTGGAGAAGCTTCATCCCCACGGGTATCTGATCCTCAACGGACACCATCGGTGGGCGGCAGCCCTGCGGCTCAAGGTGGGGAAGGTACCGGTGAAGATCATCAACCTCGCGCAGGAGTCGGATATCCGGAAAATCCTCGAGAAGTCCAAGCATGACAAGCGGGCAACCTTCGACATGGACGAGGTTGTCTTCCGTTCGGAAAATGATCCGTATCTCGAGAAGAAGCTCGGTTTTCCGTACAGCCTGAAGCACAAGAGCCGGATCCGTCTCGGGATCCCCGCATTATTTTACGCACTGTCCAAGAACGGGTACGACATCTGGCTGTACTCCGCAAAATACGAGTCCATCGACGATGTCAGGGATTTCTTCCGCTGCTACGGCGTGCATGTGGACGGTATCATCACCGGTATGGCGAAGGATAAGAAGAGCACGGCAGGCAGCAAGGCGGGAGTTGAGAAGCTTATCGCGAACAAGTATACAGTCACGCTTCACGTGGACAACGACATGATCCTGCGCACCGAGAAAAATGCGGGCACATTCCGCAAGTTCCCGCTGGACGCAGGTGAGAACTGGTCCAAGGAAGCGATCGCCGTGATCGGGGAGCTGGAGAAACATGGAGAAGAAGCAGCAAACAGATAAAATGCGTGTTTCCTTTGACCTGGATGAGGTGCTTTTTGTCTTCCCGGACACCGTGAAGGCGGAGCCGCCTCTGAAATTTCCGTGGTGCCGCATGTACAAGGAACGCCTGCGCCTGGGGACGCCGGAGCTGATCCGCGAACTCCAGGAGCTTGGGTATGAGGTCTGGGTGTACACGTCGTCCTTCCGCTCGGAGGCCTACATCAAGAATCTGTTCCGCCACTACGGCGTAAAATTCGACGGGATCGTGAACGGAACAAGACATCTCAAGGAAGTTCAGAGGAACAGCGCACAGACGCTTCCCCAGAAGGTTCCGAGCCGATACCGGATCGCGCTCCATGTCGATGACGAATCCGTGATCTGCTCCTCCGGAAGG
>CADBLW010000263.1 GCA_902795625.1 uncultured Lachnospiraceae bacterium
AGCCCCTCGGTTTCGTTGACACCGCAGTTGAAGTATGGTAATATGAAAAGAGTTGAAGAATGATATCGAACGGGCGAAAAACCCGCACAACAGATATAGAAGAATGCAGCAGAACAAGGACAAGGAGATTTGTGTGTAATGAGCGGAAAGCTGACAAAAGAGCAAAAGAAGGCAATCACGGATGGTGATATCAGCAAGATAAAGGAGGAGCTCTGGAAAATAGCCAATGAGGATAAGCCGATCGTGCTGAAGGCGCTCAGCGAGGCGCGTGCCCAGGGCGACCTCAGCGAGAATGCCGAGTACTCAGCGTCGAAGGCGAAGCTGAGGGCCATGGAGGGTCGGGAGCGCTACCTGAACGGCATTTTGGACAATACCCCGAGATTTGTGGAAATTGCGGGCCCGGATGAGGTTGGCATGAACAATAAGGTGCGGCTGTTCTCGGAGAAGACCGGCCGCGAGATGACGGTCAAGATTGTGACATGGATCCGCGTCAATCCTCTTGATCGGAAGATCAGCCCTGATTCGCCGATCGGGGACGCGGTGTACGGGCATAAGGTGAACGATCGCGTGCTGGTCACTCTCGACAGCGGCGAGACGTACTATGTAACCATTCTGGATATTGACAAGACAACGGATGACTCTGACGACGCAATCAACTCCTACTGATCCGCGCCGGGGCAGGTGAGCGATGAATGATTTCATTTTCAGTTTGAATGCGACCGTGCCGGTATTTCTTGTGATCGTGCTCGGTTTCGTGCTTCGGAAAATCGGCCTTTTGAACGAGGAATTTGCCCGCGTCGGAGACCGGTTGACATTTCGTGTCACGCTCCCTGTTTTGTTGTTTACGCAGCTTTCCACAGTGGACTGGTCGGAGAGCTTTGATCTGAAATTCTTTTTGTTCTGCGTTATCGCAACGTGCGTCTCATTTGCCGTGATATACGGGCTTTCATGGGCGTTCCTGCGGGACCGCAGCATGGTGGGCACGTACGCGATGGTGAGTTTCCGCGGAAGCGCCGCGGTCCTCGGGATCGCGTTCGTGTCTAATATCTACAACGGCAGTGTCGGCTTTGCCCCGCTGATGATCGTGGCGGTCGTGCCGTTCTATAATTTCTTCTCGGTTCTGGCGCTGGCCATCAGTGCGAAGAAGGAGGACAACGTCCGCTTCTCCGCAAAAACGGTCGCGTTCGAAGTGGTCACCAACCCGCTGATCCTGGCGGTTCTTCTGGCGATACCCGCCGCACAGCTGCATTGGACGGACTGGCGCGGCATGACGATCCCGTACAAATTCCTGACGAGTGTCGGCAATATGGCAACACCGCTTGCGCTTTTGGTTCTCGGCGCGGGCTTTGAGCACCGCGAGGCTGTTTCGAAGATGCGCACGGTTCTGTCTGCGGCGTTTACGAAGCTTGTGCTTCTGCCGGCAGTGTTTGTGCCGATCGCGGTGTGGCTCGGGTTCCGCAACGAGCAGCTGCTTGCCATCGCGGTGATGCTTGCGTCGCCGACGACGGTCGCCTGCTACATCATGGCCAAGAACATGAAAAATGACGCGGCCCTCGCCTCGGGGACGGTCCTCGCGGCTACGGTGCTCTCGCCGCTGACGATCACGGCCATGGTGTTTATCCTGAGGACGATGGGCTACATCTGACGCAAATATGAGCCTGCCCTGCGTTTTTAGGTTGTTTTTTCCTTCGGGGTACTTTATAATGGAGTGTAGGCGGGGGGATTGCAAATGCTCGTCCGAACGCCTCCGGCGTTCCTGATCTTCCGAGGACGGCAATTCATTCATTGACAGAAAGGGGTTTTGATCATGGTTGATTTGGAGAATGAAGAAATACTGTGGAAAGACAGAAAGCACTGGATGTGGTTTCCGTTTTCCTTTACAAGATACTCCGTGACGAAGGAGCATCTCAATCAGGAAATCGGCTTCTTTAAGACGATCTACGAGGAGACGCTTCTCTATCGTATCGTGGACGTACGTCTGGTCCGCACCTTCGGCCAGAAGATCTTCGGCACCGGCACGGTTCAGGTGTTCAACCGCGTGGATACGGAGAAGATGATCGAGTTGAAGAACATCAAGAAGCCGAAGATGGTGAAGAAGCTGATCTCGCAGCTTGTGGAGCAGGTGCGCAACGAGAAGAAGGTTGTCGGCAAGGAGTTCTACGGCATGATGGGCGGCGGAATGCACATGATGCCCGACCTCGACGGCGACGGATTGCCGGATATGCCCGATATGCCCGATTTTGACGGCGACGGCGAGCCCGACGGACCGGAACATTGATCGCGGTCGTATTTTCCGGGAAGGTGTTATCTTTTCTATTGACAAACCTGTTACGGTGGAATATGATTCATTCGGTACGAGACGTACCGGCATCTATTTTGCATTCAAAGGAGTAAGACTATGTTCGAAAAGATTCTGGAGATCCTGCAGAACCAGCTCAACATCGATGTGACCGGCGTTACGGAGGAGACTTCGTTCCGCGATGACCTTCGCATTGATTCCCTGGATCTGTATGAAGTTGTTACGGCGCTCGAGGATGAGTACGGCATTGAGATCCAGCCGGAAGACCTTGACGGTATCGTGACGATCGGAGATGTTGTTAAGTATCTCGCTGACAATGGAATCGAGTGATCGGTGAGCCGGAGTGTGGTCCGGCGTGACAATGAAACAGTAAACTAAAAGGACGGCACAATCCGCAGTGGTTGTGCCGTCTTTCTTTTGCGCTAAGCGAGAGCAATCCCGCCGCTGAAGGGCGGCGCTGGTGCGAAAACGCCCTCGCGAAAGTAATGCTTTCGCGAGACGAATTCGCACCAGCGAAAGCGTACGATGTACGCGACGGGATTGCCGAGCGCACGTATATGAGCAAACCGAATGTAATGAGGTTTGCGAATTGAATCCGCGGAAAATAAGAAAACACCCTCGCGAAACACTTTTTCGCGAGGGCGTTGAAAATCATGATTCCTCTGTCTCTTCTTCACCGGGTTCCTCCGGTTCCGGAAGCTCCACGGGCGGGCCCTGGGTGAGGTCCTCAAGCACGTGGGAAGCGCCGTCCTGTGCGTCTTCCGCTGTGGTAACCTCCTGCGTCCGAGCGGCCTCCGCGACAGGATACTGATCGCGGGGAAGTACCGTGACGGTCAGGTCGTCGATGTAGTAGGAGCAGTACAGACCGACGCTGTTGGGCGTTTCATCGTAGGTGCCGATGAGAATGCAGCCGGCGGGCGCATCGGAATTGCGCACAGTGACATAGAAGACACACTCGGTCCAGGTGTCGCGGGGAACGCGAACGGAGTTGCATTTTACGAAGCGCTCCTGCTCCTGCATCACGGGATTGCCGTCCTTGTCGAGGGTCTTTAAGCCGTCCTTGCGGTTGTAGGTGTAGTCCATCACCTTCTCGGTGTGGTAGGCGTCGTACGCCGTAAAATTGATCGCCTCCGGCGCGCCGAAGCCCTCGTCCTCGTAATAGACCATACAGCGCACGCAGATCACGTGATCGACCAGATTGTTGAAGGTGATGCCGTTGTTCATGCTCAGCTTCAGGCCGAAGCCGCTGAGGCCGTGGTATTCCTGCTTGCGGCGGGAAACCTTGACGGAGTAGTAGCCCGAGTATGCCATGCGGTCGGTGGTGTAGATCTCCGCCTCGTTGCA
Organism: uncultured Lachnospiraceae bacterium; assembly: GCA_902795625.1. Classification (GTDB taxonomy): domain Bacteria; phylum Bacillota; class Clostridia; order Lachnospirales; family Lachnospiraceae; genus ISDg. Next base: position 3,644 of record CADBLW010000263.1, read on the forward strand.
GACATTGTCCGGCGAGAGGCGGTTGCCGAGGTCGCGCTCAAAATTGTTGGCGTAGAGCATTTGTCCCGGAACCACCGCGGCAGTCTGAACAAGCTTGCCATTGAAATCCCAGTACGCCATGGCGTTGTACCAGCCGTCGCGCAGCTCGGAGATATCCGGTGTGGGCGTGGGCGGTACGGGAGTCGGTGTCGGGGTCACGACCGGTGTCAGAGGGCCGGTCGGTGCCTCGGTCGGCGTCGGAGTCGGCGAGAACGCCTCGGGAGTCGGGGTCAGTCCGGCGAGATCCTCCGAGCCCGGAAGACCTGCGCAGGCACAGAGAATAAGCGCCAGGCAAAGAGCCAGCGCCGACAGGGTGAGTGTCTTCATTTTCCGTGCTGTGGTCTTCATCAAATACTCCTTGAAATGCTTCCGGGTTTGCTCCGGTCTTTCACAAAAACTCCCCGGAATGCTTCCGGGTCAGTCTCGGTCTTTCACAAAAGGAGTGGGTCAGTGAGAATTGTCCCACTGACCCACTTAGAGGTCTCAGGATTCCCCGATCGGGGAGCGATTACTCTTCGCCTTCCTCAGCAGGCTTATGCTCTTCCCAGTAAGCGTTGAATGCTTCAAAATCGCCTACGCCGTCGCAAAGCGTGATGGAAAGGTTGTCGATCAAAATGTCTTCCTTGCCGGTTCCGTCCGCGCACTCGAAGTAGATCTGAGCGGTGGAAGCGTTGGTCTCGGGATCAACATAGATATCATCCGGAAGGAATACAGTGCCTTCGCAGTGGATCCACTCGCCGTTTGCGGAAGTACCCGTAATACGGTTGTAAGCAGGATACTGGGTGGAGTGCTTTCCGGCTTCCTTGTCCTTCCAAGCCTCAAACTTGGTCGTCAGGGAAACGAGCATCTCGGTAACGCCTTCCTTCTGGGACTCGCACTTCGCGTCGAAACTGATCTTGAAGCCCTTGCCGTACCACTTCTGGTCAACCGTGATCGCGATACCGTTCCAGTTAGCGGTTCTGCCGGTAGCAACGAGGCAGTTCGTGCCGTCCTTGCCCTGGCCTGCGCCGATGGCAGCCATTCCTGCACCGACCTGGTCGAAGAGCAGGTACTGGAGCTTCGGATCAACAGCGATCGCGCTTACGATCTCTTCGGACTTGTCCTTCAGCAGAAGACCTTCGGGAGCGGTATCAAAATCGCTCTTGAAGTAGCAGTTCGGGTCCGGAGTCGGTGTCGGCGACGGAGTCGGCGAATCGGTCGGAGCCGGTGTGTTGGTTGCCGGCGGAGTCGTAGGCGTCGTTCCCGAATCCGAAGGTGTATTGTTCGCGCTGCCGCAGGCGGCAAGCATGCCGACAATAAGAACCAGTGTCAGCAATAACGCAATTTTCTTCATGAAAAATACCTCCTGTTGTTTTCAATTATGAAACCCCGTGTATGAACGGTACTTCATACTGCCAAAAGAATAGCATTTTCCCTCAAAAATGTCAATACTGCGGCGCCTCCGCGGTCGCGCATACGCGCGCGTTGACTTGACTTTTTCCATTTTTACGGGTAAAATGCAGATGTTTTATGATAGAGTACCATGCCCTTATTGTCGGAAGACGGAAAATGGCATCGGAGAGGACGGTATCGGACGGATGTGGAATTTTACGAAAATGCATGGCTGCGGCAACGATTACGTGTATTTTGACTGCACGAAGGAAGCGCTGCCGAACGCCTCTGAGGCGGCTGTGTTCATGAGTGACCGGAATACCGGCATCGGCGGGGACGGCATAATTTTGATCAAGTCCAGCGCCTGCGCGGATTTTTATATGGAAATGTACAACCTGGACGGAAGCCAGGGGCGGATGTGCGGCAACGGCATCCGCTGCGTCGGCAAATTCGTCTATGACAAGGGACTGACGGACAAGACGGACATCACCGTCGAGACGCTCTCGGGCGTGAAGAAGCTCCACCTTGCGGTGAAGGACGGTCTTGTGTACGAGGTTACGGTGGATATGGGACACCCGTCCGTTCAGCCTGCGGATCTCCCGCTGGTGTCGGATGAGCCTGCGATCGCGCGGCCGATCGTGCTGGACGGGCAGAAGTTCGAGTTTACCGCGGTTTCCATGGGCAATCCTCACGCGGTGATCCCGGTGGCAGCGACCGCGGATTTTGCGGTGGAGCGTTTCGGCCGTGTTCTCGAGCACGCACCCATCTTCCCCGAGGGAGTGAACACGGAGTTTGTCGAGGTGCTCGGAAGAAATGAAGTGAACATGCGCGTGTGGGAGCGCGGTTCGGGTGAGACAAAGGCCTGCGGTACGGGCGCCTGCGCGACGGCGTACGCGTGCCGTCTGTTGGGTCTCACGGATGATGAGGTGACAGTTCACCTTCTGGGAGGCGATCTCCGGATCGTCTATGACTCGGAAAATGATACCGTTTTCATGACGGGGCCTGCAGTGACCGTCTTTGAGGGCACGATCAACTGGCCTGCCGTCTGACGAAAACAGGCAGAGGAGAAGCGTTGGATGCGGGCGAAAGCCGCGGCATCCGGTTTGGGTGCGCCGCCTCGCGGCGGGGCACAGACACTGAGGAGGAATCCTTGTGATGATGAAACAGAAAGGAACAGAGCGAAGTATCTGGTCGATACTGCTGATCACGGTGCTGCTGGCATCCATGCTGGTACCGTGCGGCGCGTTTCTGCCCGGAGGCAGGATCGCGAGCGCAGATGAAGTCACCGACAAGCCCATGGCGGCGTACGTCAACAATTCCGTCGGGGCCAATGTGCGCGTAGCTCCCGGAACGGGAAGCGACCAGATGAAGGATAAGAAGGGCAATCCGATCCAGCTCACACCGTCGACGATCGTTCACATATTGGAGACGGTGGAATACAAAAGCGGCAGCGAGACGACACAGTGGTCGAAGATCCGGTTCGACTACTGCGGCGAGACCAACCTGACGGGATATGTGATGAACAAATTCCTGCTGGAATTTGACGAGACCGCCCGCGACGCCGACTTTGAGGCGCAGCTGGATGCCCAGGGCTTCCCGGAGTCGTACCGCAAGGTGCTGCGGGCAGTGCACCAGTGGAATCCGACCTGGATTTTCCGGGCCGAGGTGCTCGATCTCGACTGGAACACCGCGGTCAACGCGGAGTACAACAAATGGCCGACGATCACGAACAACAACGGCGATTACTTAAGCAGCTGGAAGTCGCATGAGTTTGAGGACTATAAGTATGCGGTGGACGACGGCAACGGAGGCCTGAAGGACGGCGGCTGGACGCTGAAGGACGGACGGTACGCAAGAGCTTCGAAGCAGATGCTCGCGTACGCCATGGATCCCCGGAACTTCCTTGCGGAGAGCACGATCTTCATGTTCGAGGATCTGGACTACAACCCGAACGTACAGACGATCACGGGTGTGGAGCGCATCCTCAGCAAATACGATCCCACCAAGAACAGCAGAGGAACCTTTGCCAAAGAGGTGGAAGGCACCACTCACGCCGCTCTCTTCATGGAGGCGGCGCAGCAGTCCGGCGTCAACCCGTATTTCCTGGCGACGCGAAGCGTGCATGAGGTCAACAACTCTGACATCATGCGCGGAAACGGCGTGAAGGTAACCGTCGACGGCAAAGAGGAAATCAAATACAAAGGCATATACAACTACTACAACTTCGGCTCCTACGCGGCCGACGGCATGGGCGTCATCGAGCACGGACTGTGGTTTGCGGCGACGGCCCAGAGTGCAGCGACCATTCAGAGCCAGGGTTATGACGACCTTCGGCCGTGGGATACCCGCGCCAAGGCCATCATCGGCGGCGCGTTACGGCTCGGCAACGAATATGTCCTGATGGGACAGAATACGCCGTATTACCAGCGTTACAATGTCGCTCCGAAGAAGAACCCGAACAACGGCAAGATCTACGAGCGGTACGGCCACCAGTACATGTCTCTGGTTACGGCTCTGTACCAGGAGTCCAGCATGTACTACGACGGACTCTTAGGCGATGAGTCCACCGGCGACGGGACGGCGTCATCCGCCATCGACACGCCGTTCGTATTTATCATCCCGGTTTACAAGAACATGCCCGACACCCCGTGTGAGCGGCCGAACGGCGACGGCAACATCAACCCGTACCTGGCGAGCCTGACCATCGAGGGTGTGGAGCTGCCGCAGGCATTTTCCTGGAAGACGCTCAACTACAGCTTCACTGTGGATGAGAACGTGGAGACACTGAATATCATCGCGACTCCGCTCGCGAGGACCACGGAGATCCAGGGTGCCGGCGAGATCAAGCTTCTCTACGGGGAAAATGATTACAGCATCCGCTGCAAGGCGCAGGACGGAACGATGGTCAAATACACCCTGACGATCATGCGTAAGGGTGACGGCGAGAATCCGTCCGTGACACCGACTCCGGTGGATGATGCCGACTGGATCTCACCGACTCCGATTCCGACAACGGCGGCAACGGCGACACCGACCCCGGTACCGGCGACAGCGACACCGACACCGGTGCAGGAGACGATCACGTCGGAGACCTTCAAGGTGACCGACAGTCTGATCAGCAACATCGCTCCGGGAACGGACGTGAAGACCTTCCTCGCGGGCATTACCGTGAGCGGCGGGAGCGCGACGATTGTCAACGCCAAGGGCGAGACGGTGACCGAGGGAACCGTCGGAACGGGATGGACGCTGAAGACGGCGACGAAGAGCATCCCGATCATCATTTACGGTGACGTCAACGGTGACGGACAGATCACCGCGCTGGATCTTCTGTATGTGAAGAGACACATCCTCGGGATCAGCAGCCTCTCCGGCGTCTCGGCGACGGCAGCGGCGGTGAAGAGCGCGGACACGATCGCGGCCATCGACCTGTTGTACATCAAGAGGCACATTCTTGGAATATCCACGCTCGAACAGAAGCGATAGGTCCTGTGCGACAGAGCAGACGCGATGACGCGGTTCGCCGGAACGAAGCGCGGCGAAGAGGAAACAAAATAAGAAATATAACGGTTGCCCGGGTCAAAACCGGGCAATCAACACGAAAACGGCACAGCCGTAAAGGGGGTAAAAACCTTGATCTTCAAGAGAAAACTACTGGGAATATTGTTGACAGCCTGCATGATCGCAGGGCTTTTCGGGCAAATGGTGACGACGGCCTTGGCCGCGGATCCGGCGACGCTTTCCGTCTCGGGCGGCAGCTGCGAGGTCGGCCACAGCCTTGAGGTAAAGGTGAAGGTCAGCGCACCGGAAGCCATCGGTATCGTTCAGTTCACCCTGACGTACGATGCGGACATGCTGGAGTGTGAGGGCTACAGCGGCAAGATCCAGGAACTGGATACGGATATCAAAGACAAGAGCAAGACATACACCTACAAATTCAGAGGAAAGAAGGAAGGCACGGCATCGCTCAAGCTGTCCGGCGTGGAGATCCTTCCTCTGAACGGCGGAGACGCCTTCGAAGGCGGCGTAAAGACATCGGACGGTTCCGTAACCGTCAAGCCGGCGTATGTGGCATCCACTAACGCGTACCTGAAGAGCCTTTCCGTGGAACAGGGCAAGATCTCACCGTCCTTCGCCAAGGAGACCTATGAGTACTCCATGGAGCTCGACGGAAAATACTCCAAGGTTTCGGTTTCCGCGAAGGCCGAGGACGACAAGGCCAGCGTGTCCGTCTCGGGCAACAAGGACTTAAAGGAAGGCAAGAACACGGTCACCGTCAAGGTCACGGCTGAGGACGGCAAGACGACGAAGACATATAAGATCACGGTCACGAGAGGACCGGCGCCTACGAGCACGCCGACACCGTCTCCCACACCGTC
>CADBLW010000264.1 GCA_902795625.1 uncultured Lachnospiraceae bacterium
CGGAGTATAGTGATCGCTATATTGGCCTTGTCGACGGCCGCTGTCTGGAACTTGCGCGACTCCACATTGACTCGCTCGTTCGTGATCCTTGTGACGCTCTTTACGCCAATGGAGAGCTCGCTTATGGAAACCTCAGGCTTCCGGTTCAGCCGTCTCAGCACCGCAAAATTGATCAGCACCGCGGCCAGCATGGCAATGAACACACCGGATATAATACGCATTTTCTGCGAGATATACTTTCCCTGCATCAGGCGCGTCGCCTGACGGATCGCCTCCGCAGCGCAGTCTCCGTATTCTCCGTCACGCGCGTAGCGATACACATTGTCGGTGATCGTAAGCGCTTTCGAGCGGGTAACGTAATCTCCGATGAATCCGTCCGTCTCGATATAGATATTACGGTTGAGCATATCGATGACAAACAGAAATCCGCTCTCGCTGCCAAAATGAGTGTTGTAATATGATGTTGCCGTCTGCGTGGTGGAATACGTGTCCATGTCATACGTGTACACGCCGACATGTCCGTATTCCGACAGCTCTTCCATCGCCTTTTTGATCTCCGCTTTGTCGTCCCCGTCGAACAGACCGGCCTTATCGTCGATGATCATTTCTCCCGGTTCCGACGGTTTATCATGAACGACGCCGCAAGCGGACATCGCGACGGTGAGCACAAACATAAGGAGGATCAGACTCATTTTACGCATTGTCATCATCACCTCCGCTTCTGTTAAACTGCTTCGGCTTGACTGAAGACAATATGTTGTAGCTTCGGATCAGCTCCGTCACCGAAAGCCCGACCACGGCTACCGTGCCGAGTGAAAGCGCATAGTAGATCGCGTCCGATGCCGGGTTAAAGTAAAATATGACGCCCGCCGCAATGGCGATTGCGATGTACCAGAGGTTCGTGGCGTCCATGTGAACATCCACGATGCCGCCGTATGTGTTCCGCATCTTGAAGAACCGCACAATGAACACGCCGAGTGCTATGATGGCGATAATCAGATAGAGCCAACGGAACTGAAAGCCAAGATTGGCCTCAAACCACAGTTCCACAAATGGTATAAAGATCAGTGAAATGATGACGACGATCGTCCAGAATTTCCCGGAGCCCTTCTTTTTCTTGCCGTATTCGGTGTTGATATGGAACTGCTTCTTGAAGATCTCAACGACTTCACTCTTGAACATTCCGGACGCACCTATGGCAGCCATAAGCGCCAGGAAAAGCACATATGACGGCGTCAGCGTGTAGAACAGATAGATCAGCGCAAACAGCGGGATCGCCGTCAGCGCGGAAAATGCGAGGAACCGTTTCGGTGACGCAGGAAACTCCGCATACATCTTGCCGGTGTCTCCGTTCATCGTCGCGTACGAGACACGGTTGCCCCAACGGTAGGACATGAACCATACGGGGAACATCGCAAGCCTGCCCTTGATGGACATTTTCCGGCTCATGCCGTTGTCATCGGTAACAACGCCGAAGTGCTCATCCCTGTCCTGCTCATTGGAGACATCGTCCTCCCGGATCTCTCTCCATGCGCCGTCCAGGAAACCGGCTCCGTAGCCCTCAACGGCAAGGTTGCTGAGAACGCTGGATTCCTTCAGTCCGCAGCTGTGAAACTTTGTATCGGCGTAATTGAAGATCAGCTCGCTCTCCTCGCCGATGACACGGTTTCGATACACTTTATCGTCCTGATCCGCTGCGTTCGCGTAAAAACCGTTCAGGTAGCAGACATCGAAGGGCTTCTGGTTGCTCAGCATGTACGGTGCGATCCGCTCGCTGACATAGTCGTCGAAGGTCTGTGAGGCATCGTGCGACAGACCGCTTACATAGCTGGTCAGATTGCCCTGCACACGGTATTTCGTGACACAGTCGGATTCGCTGTTGTAATGCTCTGTCACCTCGCCGTGAAAATCTACGCTTCCCGAACGTTTGATGTCATACGTCCAGTACGGCATGTAGATACCGCGGAAGCCCTCGGCATTGCCGCGCCTTAGGAGATCGCGGGGCGCATAGATCTGCTTTCTTGCAATTTTCTTATATTCGTCGGCACAAGACTGCCGGTTTCTGCGAAACGGAATGACGCAATCCGGTCTGCGGATCCGCGTGAGACGGCTCACAAGAGTCGTCGGCGAACCGCAGAAACTGCACCAGGTTACCGCTTCATCACTGTCGGCTGAGATTTCGGCACCGCACTGAGTGCAGGTGAACGTCGTAATCTCCATGCCCTGCCCGTCATCCTCCGAATATTCAAGGGCATCCTTCGACCATTTGGATGCCTCGGAGATCAGGTAGGTGGCGTCGCAATACCGACATTTCATCTTCTGCGAATCGACATCGAAAACAAGTTTGTTTCCGCAATTCGGACATCCGATCATCGTTTTCTCCCCCCTGTATTACCTTATATAGCGCTCGCAAAGATTGCTTCGCTGATGACCTTCCGGTCACGAGAATATCTCCAGAAGTTCCTCCTTCGTAAGCTTCCCGATCAGATCCTCCTGCCGCTCTATGATCGCCTCCGCGAGGCGCTGCTTCTTCTGCTGCAGGCGATAGATCTTCTCCTCGATCGTTCCCTTAGTCAGCAGCTTGATCACATGTACGTTCTTCGTCTGACCGATCCGGTAGCAGCGGTCCGTCGCCTGATCCTCAACGGCGGGGTTCCACCAGGGATCAATGTGGATGACCGTGTCGGCTCCGATCAGATTGAGACCGGTTCCGCCGGCCTTCAGGGAGATCAGGAACACGCTGTTCTCACCCTCGTTAAACCGCTTCACATACGCACTCCGGTCGGCAACCTTTGTCTCTCCGCGAATGCAGAAACAGGAGATGTTCCTGCGGTCCAGCTCCTGCTGGACAAGCTCCAGCATCGATGTGAACTGGGAAAATACAAGCATCCTGTGTCCGGAGGCGATGGCTTGCTCCACCAGTTCCATCAGAAGATCCATCTTCGCGCTCCCGCCCTCATAGTTCGTCATGAAGGTCGCGGGATGACAGCAGATCTGACGAAGTCTCATCAACGCGCTCAGGATCTGCATACGGTTCTCATTGATGCTGTCCTCATCGTCGAGATCGAACGCGCCGCGATAGCTCTCCAGGTACGACGCGTACAGCTTCTTCTGATCCTCGGAAAGATCCACAAGGATCTTCTCCTCGGTCTTCTCCGGAAGCTCGGAGAGCACATCCTGCTTCATACGCCGCATCACATACGGCTGAATGCGAAGATTGAGCTGTGCCAGGATCTCCTGATTATTGTTCATGATCGGCTTCTCATACTCGTTCACGAACTTCGGATGCGAGAACAGGTATCCCGGCATCACGAAGTCGAAGATTGACCATATCTCCGAGAGCGAGTTCTCGATCGGCGTACCGGTCAGCGCGAACCGTGTTTTTGTGTTCAGGTTCTTCACGCTCTGCGCATTCATCGACGCGCTGTTTTTGATATTTTGCGCTTCATCGATGATCACCGCGGAAAATTCGATCTCCCGGTAATACGACAGATCGCGGCGGATCAGCGGGTACGAGGTGATCAGCACCTGGGCCTTGCTGTCGCGTATGATCCGACGGCGCTCCTCGGGTGTTCCGCAGACAATATCGCAGGTGAGGGACGGCGCGAAATTCTCGAACTCGTCCTTCCAGTTGAACATGAGTGAGGTCGGACACACAACCATGCGCCGGCTCTCCTTCGGCAGCGTCACAAGGTACATGATGGACTGGAGCGTCTTTCCGAGACCCATGTCGTCCGCGAGAATACCGCCCATTCGATTGTCCGCCAGGTTGCACATCCATTCAAAGCCGGCCATCTGGTACGGTCTGACATCGGCAACGATCTCCTGCGGACAATCACGATGCGGCGGGTTGTTCAGTGTATCGAGAAGCTTATAAATGCAATCGTCAATATGGTAGTCCGAACCGATCCTCCGAAGCATCTGCTCCAAATAACTCACCTGCGAGCGGTCGATCACGATACCGTCTTCGCGGATCGGCTTCGAGGAACCCGAAAGGGAACGTATAAACTGCACAGACTGCTTGATCGTGTCGGAATCGAGCAGCAGGAAGTTGCCGTCCTTCAGACGATAGTATTTCTTCTTCAGCTTGATCGAGCGGAAAATGTCTGC
>CADBLW010000265.1 GCA_902795625.1 uncultured Lachnospiraceae bacterium
ACCCCGTCCACGAAGGCGGAGATCGGTGACCACGATGAGAATATCTCCTTCGAGCAGTCGGTTGACTACCTTGAGAAGCGGTACCCGGGCAAGGGCCTTGAGTACGCGACCAAGCTTCGCGACTACACGATCGCTCTCTACAAGTAGTGCGCTGATTACGCTCTTACGAAGGGCATCATCATTGCGGATACGAAGTTCGAGTTCGGTCTCGACGAGAACGGCGAGATCGTTGTCGGCGACGAGATGCTGACGCCCGATTCGTCCCGCTTCTGGCCGCTCGCTTCCTACGAGGTAGGCCACGCTGAGCCTTCCTACGACAAGCAGTTCGCACGCGACTGGCTCAAGGCGAACCAGCATGACGACTGGACGCTTCCTCAGGATGTTGTGGACAAGACCATCGCGATCTATCTGGAAGGTTATGAGAAACTGACCGGAAAGAAACTGGATTGATAATACTTCGGAAAATGCAGGGCGCATTTTCCGCACGGAATGAGGGTTTCGCTTGCGAAGTCCTCATTCGCTGTTTCTTACGTTCGGGGAAAATACCCCGTTTGTGATGAAGCCTCCGGCCGGGTCGCAGGCGATCCGGACCGGATAAACAAAGATTAAGGAGACATAGTATGAGCGACACCAACCGTTACACAAGCCCCTTCTCGGAGCGTTACGCCTCCGCGGAGATGCAGTATATCTTCAGCCAGGACAAGAAATTTTCCACATGGAGAAAGCTTTGGATCGCCCTCGCGGAGACCGAGATGGAGCTCGGACTTTCGCAGGACGGAAAGCCCGTCATCACGCAGGAAATGATCGACGAGATGAAGGCACACATCGATGACATCGACTACGCCGTTGCGAAGGAGCGCGAGAAGCTGGTGCGCCATGACGTCATGAGCCATGTCTATGCCTACGGACTTCAGTGCCCGAAGGCGGCAGGCATCATCCACCTCGGCGCTACGAGCTGCTATGTCGGCGACAACACCGACATCATCGTGATGCGCGACGCTCTGCAGCTTGTGCGCAGAAAGCTTGTGAACGTGATCGACAAGCTTTCGAAGTTCGCTGACAAATACAAGAGCCTTCCCACGCTTGCGTTTACGCATTTTCAGCCTGCGCAGCCGACCACTGTCGGCAAGCGCGCGACGCTGTGGATCCAGGAGTTTACGATGGATCTCGCGGATGTTGAGTACGTGATCTCCACCCTGAAGCTTCTCGGTTGCAAGGGAACAACCGGAACCCAGGCGTCCTTCAAGGAGCTGTTCAACAATGATCAGCAGAAGCTTGATGCGCTCGATCCGATGATCGCGGCGAAGATGGGCTTCGAGGGCTGCTATCCGGTGTCCGGCCAGACTTACTCCCGCAAGGTTGATACGCGTGTAATGAACGTTGTTGCGGGCATCGCCGCTTCGGCTCACAAGATGAGCAATGATATCCGCCTTCTTCAGCACTTAAAGGAAGTGGAGGAGCCCTTCGAGAAGAACCAGATCGGTTCCTCGGCCATGGCTTACAAGCGCAATCCCATGCGCTCCGAGCGTATCGCGTCGCTTTCCCGCTACGTGATCATCGACGCCCTCAATCCGGCCATCACCTCCGCGACGCAGTGGTTTGAGCGCACCCTGGACGACTCCGCGAACAAGCGTGTGGCGATCTCCGAGGGCTTCCTCGCCATCGACGGTATCCTCGATCTCTGCCTCAACGTGGCGGACGGTCTTGTTGTCAACGAGAAGGTCATCGAGAAGCACCTCCGCAGCGAGCTTCCGTTCATGGCGACCGAGAATATCATGATGGATGCTGTGAAGCAGGGCGGCAACCGCCAGGAGCTCCACGAGGAGATCCGCAAGCTCTCGATGGAAGCCGGCGTGACCGTAAAGCAGAAGGGTCTGGAGAACAACCTCCTCGACCGCATCGCGGCGGACGATGTGTTCGACGTAACCCGCGAGGAGCTTGAGAGCTACATGGTACCGGCCAACTACGTGGGCCGCTCCGCAGAGCAGACCGAGGCGTTCTTGGCGAACGTTGTCACTCCGATCCTGGAGGCCAACAAGGAGAGCCTTGGTTTGACCGCGACGATTAACGTTTAATCAAAGTAACTTCGGTGAGCCGAGGTTCACCGGGTAGGAAAGGACATAAACATGGACAAAGTATTGGTCATCGATTTCGGCGGACAATACAACCAGCTCGTGGCGCGCCGCGTCCGCGCGTGCAATGTCTACTGCGAGATTTATTCGTACCGCACCGCGCTTGACGCCGTGCGTGCGATGAACCCGAAGGGTATCATCCTGACGGGAGGTCCGAACAGCTGCTACGAGGAGGGCGCACCGACGTGTTCCCGCGAGTTGTTCGAACTCGGCGTTCCGGTGCTCGGACTGTGCTACGGAGCGCAGCTGATGCAGCAGGTGCTCGGCGGCAAGGTGGAGCGCGCATCGGTTCAGGAGTATGGCCGCACGGAGATCTCCGTGTCGACGACATCACCGCTTTTTACAGGCGTTCCCGCGCAGACCTTGTGCTGGATGAGCCACTTCGACTACATCAGTAGAATGGCTCCGGGCTTTGTTTCCATTGCACAGTCAAAGGACTGTCCGGTGGCAGCCTGCGAGTGCACGGAGAGAGGTCTGTACGGCATTCAGTTCCACCCCGAAGTGCTTCACACACCTGAGGGAACGAAGATCATCTACAACTTCGTGCGCGGCATCTGCGGCTGCGACGGCTCCTGGAAAATGGATGCATTTGTCGAGAAC
>CADBLW010000266.1 GCA_902795625.1 uncultured Lachnospiraceae bacterium
GGGTACCGAAGGTGTTGTCCACAACAAGCGGAAGGCCGTGACGATGAGCGATCTCAGCGATTGCCTCGATATCCGGAAGGTCGCTGTTGGGGTTGCCGAGGGTCTCGAGGAAAATGGCTCTCGTGTCCGCCTGGATTGCACCCTCAACCTCAGCGAGGTTTCTCGTGTCAACGAAGGTCGTTGTGATATTGTACTGCGGAAGCGTGTGCTCCAGAAGGTTGAAGGTTCCGCCGTAGATCGTCTTCTGCGCTACGATGTGGCCGCCGTTGGCTGCCAGAGCCTGGATCGTGTAAGAGATCGCCGCTGCGCCGGAGGCAACTGCCAATGCTGCGCTGCCGCCCTCGAGGGCTGCCACTCTCTCCTCCAGGACACCCTGCGTCGTGTTGGTGAGGCGTCCGTAAATGTTGCATGCGTCCGCAAGGCCGAAGCGGTCTGCCGCGTGCTTTGCGTTGTGGAATACATATGCTGCCGTCTGATAGATCGGAACCGCTCTTGAATCGGTAGCGGGGTCTGCCTGTTCCTGTCCTACATGTAACTGAAGTGTTTCAAAACGATAGTTGCTCATTGTTGTAATCTCCTTTGATCTTGTTTTATTGTTTTTGATTTGGTTTGTTTTGGTTTTGTACTTTTCGGTTTTGTTCCTGTGTTCTAAAACCGTTCTTTGTTCGCTTCGGTTCACCGCACCGTTGCCGGCTCGGTCTCTCCCGGGCAATAAAAAAGCCGGGGTCTTCGTATCGGAAGCTCCCGGGCACATGGCACAATATCAACGAGGTTCAGCAACATCGTTCATTATCAGGGCGTTCGGAAGCGCACTCGAACGCACCGGCCATATTCACTGCCCGGGAGTTACGCATTCGACAACACCACATGTAAGCTGCTGCTGAATAACTCGTATAAGCGTTCATGATGCTCCTCCTTTCAATGCGTCCGCTCCTTTTTGGAACCCTTCGCATCTCTGATGGTGGCATCATAACACCATTCACCTACTGTGTCAATAGGTTTTTGGAAAATTTTTTGAGAACATTTTCCGAGGCAACTGCAAAGGCACTCCGCTTCTTACGGAGTGCCTTTTGATCAAGCATGTATAAGGTTGGTTTTACAGTTCCCGTTCCGTCTCCCTGTTGAAGATCGTGAACAGTTTGAACCGGTAGCACAACAGAAGCGACAACACAACACCGGTCATGGCCTGGGCAATCTCAAATCCGGAATTGACGATCGCAAATACCAGCGTGCAGTTTCCGTAGACGAATGCCTTGCCGAGCGTGTAACCGGTAACCATGATCACCGCGCCGACCGTTACCGCGAGCAGTGCCCGGCGGAAACTCGGTTTCGCGGTCTTTCCGGAGTGCGCGATCAGCGAGATCACAACTGCCTGAAGTCCGTGTACCGCCAGTGTGACAAACATTGCTTCCGGATAGAACATCACGTCCCCCAGAAAGGATCCGATGCCGCCCACGGCAAATGCCGCCAGCGGATCCAGCAGCAACGCCGCCGCTGCGATGATAACATCGCAAAGGTATAATTTGCCGCCGGGAACCGGGATTCCCAGGGTTGCCAATACGATGTTGATTGCCATAAACAGTGCCGTGACCGTGATCCAGAGTACTTTATGATTCTCGCGCAGCGTCACCGAAGCGCGATTGATATTAATTCCGGCTTTCGCCTTCACTTTAGCCATGATCCTCATTTACCTGTGGGGAGCCCTCTGCTCCCTTCTTTCTCTCGTAGTCTTCCAACGCATTGCGGATGGCTTCCTCCGCCAGAACCGAGCAATGCATCTTATAATCCGGCAGCCCGTCAAGAGCCTCGGCCACCGCTTTGTTCGTCAACGCCATCGCCTCGGAGACAGGCTTACCCTTGATCAGCTCCGTCGCCATCGAACTGGAAGCGATGGCGCTGCCACAACCAAACGTCTCGAATTTTACATCCGTGATGATGTCATTGTCAATCTTTAAATACATTTTCATAATGTCGCCGCACTTGGCGTTGCCGACCTCGCCGACTCCGTCTGCATCCTCGATCACGCCCACATTGCGCGGATTTCTGAAATGATCCATAACCTTATCGCTGTAAAGTGCCATTTTATCTTCCTCCTTTGAAAAAGCGTTCCTTTATAAAATTGAATAAATCTTACAAGATAAACTGCTTCTTGCCCGCGCACAGATCTCTCCAGATCGGTGAGAAGCCGCGCAGGTACTCCACTACTTCACGCACGTTTTTCACGATGTAATCCACTTCCTCATCGGTGATGTCATCGCCGATGCTCAGGCGCAGAGAACCGTGGGCCACATCATGCACTCTTCCGATGGCAAGGAGCACATGGCTCGGATCGAGCGATCCGGAGGTACACGCGCTTCCCGACGAAGCCGCGATCCCGCGGTCATCCAGAAGGAGCAACAAGGACTCGCCCTCAATTCCCTCGAAACAGAAGTTTGCGTTGGAGGGAAGTCTTTTCGTCGCGTCACCGTTGAGCGCCGAGTGCGGGATTTCCAGAAGTCCCCGGATCAGCCGGTCACGTTTTTCCTGCGTCACCCTCGCTCGTTCCTCAAGCGTCGCTGCAGCTTCCGTGAGAGCAGTTGCCATCGCCGCGATGCCTGGTACATTTTCCGTGCCCGCGCGCTTGCCGCGCTCCTGCGCGCCGCCCTCGATCAGGTTCGTCAGGCGGATCCCCTTGCGGAAATACAGAAAGCCGCTGCCTTTCGGGCCGTGGAACTTGTGAGCCGAGGCCGAGAGCATATCGATGTTGTCGCGCTCGACATCCACGGGGATGTGGCCGATTGCCTGCACCGCGTCCGTGTGAAACAGAACGCCGCGCTCGCGACAGATCACGCCGAGCTCGCGGATCGGCTGTATCGTTCCGATCTCATTGTTCGCGTACATGATCGTCACCAAAGCAGTGTCCTCGCGGATCGCTGCCGCAAGCTCCTCCGGACGGATGAGACCGTCCTCGTGAACCGGGAGAAGCGTCACCTCGAAGCCCTCCTTCTCAAGCTTTGAGAGTGTGTGAAGCACCGCGTGATGCTCGAAGGCGCTGGAGATTATGTGTTTCTTCCCCTTCGCCTGTCCGAGAGCTGCCGCAGACCGGATTGCCTGGTTGTCCGCCTCGCTTCCGCCGGAGGTGAACAGGATCTCCCTCGGCTGCGCGTTGATCACCGCAGCAATGTCCTCTCTCGCCTTCTCAAGCACTTCCTTGGAGCGCTGTCCGAGGCTGTAGAGGCTGGAGGCGTTGCCGTAGGTTTCCTTCGACAGCTCGATCAGTGTATTCAGGGCGGCATCGCTCATCCGCGTTGTCGCGGCATTGTCCGCATATATCATAAGAACTCTCCTTTTTCGAAAAATGAACTGCTGCCTACATGAAATCCGCAGAAATCAACTCTCCTGCGGCTTCGGCAGTTGCATCTTACACCTATTCGCCTACTGTGTCAATAGGTTTTTATTTCATTTTTTCACTTGATTTACCTATTTACCCTGTGGTACAATGGGTAAAACGATCTGAGAGGGGGTATTTTCGAATGATATCGACGAAAGGACGCTACGCGATCCGCGTGCTTCTGGATCTTGCCGAGAACGATAACGGTTCCTACATTCCGCTCAAGGATGTGGCGGAGCGGCAGGAGGTTTCGAAGAAATATCTGGAGATCATCGTCAAGGAGATGGTCACCGCAGGGCTTCTCACCGGCGCCAGCGGCAA
>CADBLW010000267.1 GCA_902795625.1 uncultured Lachnospiraceae bacterium
CGCCGGAGTCCGGCGTGTAGACGCCCATCAGCAGTCGCAGGACGGTGGATTTGCCGCATCCGCTCGGGCCGGTGAACGCAACATACTCCCCCTTTCGGACAGCCACCGAAATGTCCTGAAGAACTACCGGCATCCGATCCTTTGAGGTATCGTCCACGCGCTCGGAAGAGGCATAATACGTATAATTGACATCGCGGATCCCGATCTCCGCGAGATCCGTTTTGTAATATTCCTGAATCTCCGCCATCGGCAGAGCCTCGACATCGTAGTCGTCGGCGTATCGCTCGACTTCCATCAGACGCTCCGCGCTCGCTGTCATCGCGTAGTACCGCGGCAGGAACCCGCTCAGGTTCGCAAACGGCGCCTGGATCTGACCGATCAGCTGCAGCACGGCCGTCATCGTGCCGTACGTGATCGTCTTCGTAAGGATGCCGTACGCGCAGTAGCACGCGCCGAACAGGTACATTCCGTGCATGGCAAGTCCGAAACCCGTGCTGCACAGATTCGAGAACCAGTTCCGCTTCATCCGGGCGGCCATGTGTTCGCTCATGGTCGCTTCCGCCGCGGAGACCGTCTGCTCCTCCGCAACATACGCCTTCACCATCATCAGGCTCTCGATGCGCTCCTGCAGGAACACACGCACCTTGCCGTCTTTCTCCTGAACAAGCTTGTGAAGCCGCTTCAGTACCCTTCGGAACAGATAGGTAAGCCCGATCATCACAAGACCGCACGGTACCAGGATCGCGGCAAATTTCCAGTCAAAGATCACAAGCAGCACCCCTGCTGCCACCAGACGAACGACCATGCCGGCCAGACTCGGTAAAATGCTGATGTATCCGTTCGCCACGACCACGGTGTCGTTCGTCAGCCGGTTCATCCACTCGCCGGAGTGCACCGCGCTGACGCGCCCGTAATCCTTCGACATGAGCATGTTAAGCAGACGCAGTTTGAACAGATTCTCGATTGATGCCTGCCCTCTCTCGGTCAGCCATCGTACCAAGGCGTTGCATAGTTTCTGCACCACCGCGAGCACCACGATCACAATGACACAGTACCAGAAATGCCGGCTGTCCCCCTTGGTCGCGTTGTCTACAAGACGACGCAGCACAAGGGCAAAACTGACACTGATCAGACTGACACCGATCTGAAGCATCAGAAGCGCAACCACGTACCATTTTCTGTTACCGGGCACGGAATACAGCCACCGCATCACCGTTGCATTGTCACTCTTCTTACTCACCGTTTCTCACTGCTCCGTCGCTTTCTTTCGGCTTTCGCGGAAAATGCTCCGCATCTCCCACACAACACGCTTATTGTACCGAAGTGCCGGACTGTCGTCAAGGTTTTTATATACGCATGTAGGTTCACACAATTTCTGCGATGGTTTACGGCTTGAATACTCTCTTCTTCCGAACTATACTGTGTAAAATACACCATTTCGCCGAAGTATTTTTCCTGTTATACTTTTAGAAATACAGTCACCTCCCGAAAGGATACCCCATGGACAGACTATTCAACGACAACTGGACCTTCGGACTTTACACGCTCGATGCGACTCCGGAGGAGATGCTCACAGGCTCGGATGCGCACCGTACCGAGGATTTTGCGCCGGTCGATCTGCCACACGACTGGCTGATCGGCAACGTAAGCGATCTGTATGCGGACGGCATCGGATGCTATCACAAGACCTTTTCTGTCGATCTTCACGAGGGCGCGTATCCGCTGCAGTCCCCGCGCTTCTTCCTGCGATTTGACGGTGTCTACATGGATTCCCGTTATTACATCAACGGCAAGGAAGTATTCGCCTGGCCGTACGGGTACTCATCGTTTGCCTTTGAGATCACATCGTACCTGTGCGAGGGAGACAACGAACTCGTTGTCACGGTTCGGCATCAAAGCCCGAACACGCGCTGGTACTCAGGCGCCGGCATTTTTCGCAACGTATATCTGCTGACGAAACAGGATTCCTGTCTCGTACATGACGGTATCTACGCGGTCGCCGCCCCGGCCTGTGAGACGCGTGACGCGAACGGTGTATTCCCGGGCGAGAGCATTCTCTCCGTCGATACGGAGATTGATTGTTCCCCGGACGGAATACACGTATCTTTCGACGCCGCGGATCCCTCTCTCGCACAACCGAAATGTCAGGAGCTCGACGGCCGGTCCGTCACTATAACCGCTCCCGTCGTAGAGCAGACCTGTCTGCTCCGCCAGACGCTTCGCGACGCCTGTGGCAACATCGTCGCTTCCTCGGACGATGAGTTCTCCTTCCCGGGCAGATCCGCTGTCCGCACGCAGGTGCTCACTGTACGGAACGCCCACGCATGGGACATTGACGATCCGTACCGCTATGAATTAACCACGGAGCTGTTCCTGCCGTGGGGATTCCCGAGAACGCTTGCCCTTCTCGATTCCCGCACACAGCGGATCGGTTTCCGCTCCGTGCGGCTCGACTCCGACCTCGGGTTCTTCCTAAAC
>CADBLW010000268.1 GCA_902795625.1 uncultured Lachnospiraceae bacterium
CCGCATCCAGCAGTTTATGTCCGGCTGCGTGGAGTGGGATTACAGCAATTTCGAGATGATCACATTAAACGGAAACTGGGCGAGAGAGCGTGCAATCTCGCGCGTTCCGCTTCACAGCGGCAAGCAGTCCGTGGACAGCAGACGCGGCATTTCGTCGCACCAGCACAATCCGTTCATCGCGCTTGTGGATCCGCCTACAACCGAGGAATCCGGTGAGGTGTACGGCTTCAACCTCGTGTACAGCGGCAATTTCCTTGCACAGGCCGAGGTGTCCACGAGCGGTTACACACGCGTGGTGATGGGCATCAACCCCTATGATTTTTCGTGGCTTCTGCGCCCGGAGGAGGACCTCACGGCGCCGGAGCTTGTAATGGTATATTCCGACTGCGGCATCGGCGCGATGTCCCGCACGTTCCACGACCTCTACCGCGGGCATCTGATCCGCGGGCAGTGGAAGGATAAGATGCGCCCCGTGCTGATCAACAACTGGGAGGGCACATACTTCAACTTCGACGAGGAGAAGATCTACGCGATCGCGGAATCGGCGTCGAAACTCGGCATCGAGATGCTTGTCCTCGACGATGGCTGGTTCGGCAAGAGAAACTATGACGATTGCTCCCTCGGAGACTGGTATGTCAACGAGGAGAAGCTGAAGGGCGGCCTAAAGCCGCTGGTGGACCGCATCAATGCCCTCGGCATGAAGTTCGGTCTGTGGTTTGAGCCGGAGATGGTGAGCCCGGACAGCGATCTGTTCCGCGCGCATCCCGACTGGGCGATCCAGATCATCGGCCGCGATATGACGCAGGCGAGAGAGCAGTACGTTCTCGACTATTCAAACCCCGAGGTTCGCGAGAATGTGTACGGACAGATCCGCGCGATCTTGGACAACGCCAATGTCGAGTACATCAAATGGGATATGAACCGCGCGCTCTCCGAGGTCGGTTCCACGACACTTCCGCGCAAGCGCCAGCGTGAGCTGTGGCACCGCTACGTGCTCGGTGTGTATGAGGTCATGGACCGTCTGACGACGGACTATCCGTACCTTTTGCTTGAGGGCTGCTCCAGCGGCGGCGCCCGCTTTGACCCGGGTATGTTATATTTTGCACCGCAGATCTGGGCCTCGGATGACACGGACGCCATCGAGCGCTTGAAGATCCAGCACGGCACCAGCATCTGCTACCCGGTTTCCACGATGGGGGCGCACGTGTCCGACTGCCCGAACCATGCCATCGGCCGCACGACGCCGTTCGCGACTCGTGGCGATGTTGCCATGGTCGGTACCTTCGGCTACGAGCTCGATGTGACGCGCATTCCCGAGGCGGACCGCGAGGCCATTCCGGGGCAGATCGAAAAATTCAAGAAATTTAACCCGCTTGTGCGTACCGGCGACCAGTATCGCCTCGGCAATCTCTTCGAGGATGATTCCTTTGACGCGTGGATGTTTGTCGCCAAGGACAAGTCCGAAGCGGTGTTCACCTTTGTGCAGATCCTGAACCGGCCGTCGACGCCGTCGCGCCGCATCCTTCTGCGCGGACTTGATCCGAAGAGATCGTACCGCAATGAAGACACCGGCGAGGTGCGTCTCGGCGCAACCTGGATGACCGGCGGCGTGATCGTCGGGGCCTTCGGGGATTTTACGAGCAGGACCATGCATTTTACGGCAGTGTGATGGCGAAACTCGGTGATGAGTAAACCGGGGATATGTTTCTGTCACAATATCTGTTTGATGATGACGGATTATGGTAAGAACCCATTAGTGTATTGGAAATGGAGGGAGAAATGAAAAAAACCATTATACCGATACTCATTATTCTTTTGATCGGCGGAACCGTGGCCGGTGTATTGCTCTTGAACCGCAAGCATAAGGAGGATGTTAAGAAATACAAGGAAACGGTGAAGGACCTTATGAGCCTCTTGTATAATGACGCGGATGACCTGGAGCAGGGAATCCGTGACACGCTGGCCGAGTGGAAGGAGGCGGCGGAAGAAGCGGGCAGTTCCGATGTCAGCAAGGGTTTCCTTGAGGATGTTCTGAGTCGGGAGGAGCAGAAAGAAATCCGCAATCAGTTGCTAACTCAGTTCAAGTCTCACAGGAATGACCGGTTGAACCTCAAGGAGAAGATCGAGGATTTTCCGAAGAGTGAGAAGGCGCTTAACGACGATGTTCTGGCATACTGGGAGCTTTTCTATACGATGGGCGACACCTATTCGAACTTCGCCACGGTGGATGCCTCCTATGATCGTTGCTGCGAGTTGCTGGAGACCGAGAGCGCGCAAATGAAAGAGTTGTATGACAGGATCATGAAGCAGGTGACTGAGTAAGCGGGATGATAAGGAGTAAAAATGGATGTAATTAAACCCTACAAGAGAGGTTGCGGTTATTCCTACGCATTGGGGGCTTTTCCCACGTTTGAACTGCTGCGGAAGCGTCCGGAGTGCGCTATCGGTGTGTTTGTGCACAGTTCGTTCCCGGAGAGGGAGAAGGTCGCTTCCCTGTGCGCGGAACACGGCATTCCGGTCTGGGACAATGACAAGGCCATCGCGCGTCTCAGTGACAAGGAAAATGTCTTCGTTATCGGTGTGTTCCGAACTTACGAGGACAAGCTTGACACGGAAGTTCCGCACCTTATGCTTGTCAATCCGTCCAATATGGGCAATATGGGTACGATACTGCGGTCCTGCCTGGCGTTCGGAATTCATGATGTGGCGGTGATCGCGCCGGGGGTTGACTGGATGAACCCGAAGGTCGTGAGGGCGTCGATGGGAGCGCTGTTCTCCATGCGCATTGCGATGTACAACTCGTTTGAGGAGTATGTGTGCTTTGCCTCCGGCGTGGGCAGGGAGTACTTTCCGTTTATGCTGACCGGCGGCACGGAGTTGTCCATCGAGAACTGTCCGAAGCCGAAGCTGTATACGCTTGTGTTCGGCAACGAGGCGACGGGTTTGCCGGCGGAGTACGCGGAGATCGGCACCGCGATCAAGATCCCGCAGTCCGACGAGGTGGATTCGTTGAACCTTACGATCGCGGTCGGCATCGGCTTGTTTACGTTTCGCAGTTAGAAAAAGATGATCATATCGGCATTTTCTTATATCGGATATGACATTGTAAATCAATCGGATCTGTGAGTAGATAAGGTTGTAATGCGAACAGTTCCCGTCGGGAACTGTCGGGTGTGAAATACAAAAAGCTCCTTTCGGAGCGGATAAGGAGAGGGTTATGAACGATACATTGAAAGTGCTGGAGACGCGGAGAAGCTGCAGAAGCTTTCTGCCGGACATGATCAAGGATGAGGAACTGCAGGCTATCCTGCGCGCCGGAACGTATGCTCCGACCGGCATGGGCAAGCAGAGCCCAATCATCCTTGCCATCACGGACAAGGCGACGCGCGACGCGATCTCCGAGCAGAACAAGCAGATCGCCAACTGGCCGGGAGCCGGGGATCCGTTCTACGGAGCGCCCGTGATCCTCGCGGTACTGGCGAAGAAGGACGTAGTGACGCACATTTATGACGGTTCACTTGTGATCGGCAATCTTCTGAATGCGGCGGAGAGCCTCGGTGTCGCGGGCATCTGGATCCACCGCGCGAAGGAGGAGTTTGAGTCCGGTTTCGGCTATGAGCTTCTCAAGAAGCTCGGGCTCAATCCTGACGAGTACGAGGGCATCGGACACTGCGCTCTCGGATATGCGGCAGCGCCTCCGAAGGAGGCTGTTCCGAGAAAAGAGAACTACGTATACTACATCTGAGAGACCTTTGGAACAGGAGGAAACATCGCGGGAGCGGTGTTTCCTTTTTTGTTTTGTGCGCAAAAGCCTTTATTTTACGCGGAAAAAAAAGAAAAAGTTTGTGAATTCATGTATTGACAAACCGTATTCCCGAGAGTATACTTGCAAAGGTGTTAAGGAAAATACTTTACACCTGCACGCCACGATGTGCGGAGGTTTGCGGTATGAGTACGGGCAAAGACGGAAAAATCTGCTCAAAGAAAGCGGACGCGAAGGACTGGCTCGCGGAAGCAGCCCACCTTTCGGTTTATTTTTCGTTTTACGGCGAACTTCTCGGGGAGAAGACGAAACAGATCTTCGAGGACTATGTCGCGAATGACATGTCCCTTGCGGAGATCGCGCGCGAGTACGGCCTGAGCCGTCAGGGCGTGTATGATGTGGTGAAGCGCTGCGGCGCAAAATTGTATGAGTATGAGGAGTGCCTTCATCTTGCGGAACGGTTTCAGCGGATGGAGGAGCAGGCGGAGAGCATTCGCAGCGAGGCAGCAAGGCTTGCGGACGAGCTGGCGGACAGCCCGGCCGGTGAGCGCGCGGGCCGGATCGCGAGGTCTGCGGAGGATCTGATCGGAAGTCTGCAGTAGACCGATCGCGCGTAGGACGGTTTACGACAGCAGCCTGCAGTAAGGAGTTTACGGTGGCATTCGAGAGTTTATCGGATAAATTGCAAAATGTTTTCAAGCGCTTGCGCGGCAAGGGACGTCTGTCGGAGAGCGACGTCAAGGACGCGATGCGCGAGGTCAAGTTGGCGCTTTTGGAGGCTGATGTCAACTTTAAGGTTGTTAAGCAGTTCATCGCCTCGGTGACGGAGCGCGCGGTCGGTCAGGACGTTCTGAACAGTCTGACGCCGGCGCAGATGGTCATCAAGATCGTCAACGAGGAGATGATCGCGCTGATGGGCGACACGACGACGGAGATCACGATGGTTTCCGGCGGCCCGACGGTCATCATGATGTGCGGTCTGCAGGGTGCCGGCAAGACGACGATGTCGGCGAAGCTTGCAAACAAGTTCAAAAGCCAGGGTAAGAGGCCGCTTCTCGTGGCCTGTGACATATATCGTCCGGCGGCCATTGACCAGTTGAAGGTCAACGGTGACAAGGTCGGTGTGCCTGTATTTTCCATGGGCACGAACAACAGCGCAGTGAACATCGCGAA
>CADBLW010000269.1 GCA_902795625.1 uncultured Lachnospiraceae bacterium
AAGCCCCTGCTCCGGCCTTCTGTGAAGCAGCACACGCTCCCCGTCCGTGATCAGCAATATCGTCTTCTTCTGAACCGGGCGGGCTTTCTTCGCGGGTTTCGCCGGTATCTCCTCCGTCAGATCCTCCGCATATGCCCTGCACAGATGCGCCAGCGGACACACATCGCAATGGGGCTTTCCGTTGGGAATGCATACCGTTGCGCCGATGTCCATGACGGCCTGGTTGAACTGCCCGGGAGCGGACTGCACCGTGGTCGCATGAGAATCCATCATGCTCTGGAATGTTTTCTCAGTTATATACGCTGAAAGCGCCTTGCGGAGCTGCTCCGCAACCTGCTTTTTGAAGCTGTCGCTTCGGATATCCTCGCGGTAGCCGGTCACACGCGCAAATACGCGCAGAACATTGCCGTCTACGGCAGGCACCGCCTTTCCGAACGCGATGGACGCGATGGCGCCGGCGGTATAGTCGCCGATGCCGGGAATTTTCCGAAGAAGCGTGATGTCCGCAGGCAGCTGTCCGTCGTATTCTGCACAAAGAAGCTTCGCCGCCTTCGCGATATTGCGAACGCGGGAATAGTATCCCAGTCCCTCCCAAAGCTTCACAAGGCGGTCCTCGGAAGCCGCGGCAACTGCCCGTACATCCGGGAATTCCTCTAAAAACCGCGCATAGTACGCCCGCACGGCTTCCACCCGCGTCTGCTGGAGCATGATCTCCGAGATCCACACATGGTACGGCGTCGGATCCTCGCGCCACGGCAGAATGCGTGCATTGTAGTCGTACCAGAAAAGCAACGCCGGAACCGACTTCTTATATTGTTCTTCCTGATTCGTTTTCATGGAATTCTGTTGTTCCCTCTTATTACACTATACTCAGTTCGTTTTCGGCATACTGCAGACTGCTGCAGCGCATCTCCTGACCGGACCGGCCACAGCAACGACCTGTAACTCGCAGGATATTTAGACATTACACTTCCTCTATTGGCGTTTGTCCCATGATTATACCATAATTCAACACGAAGAAAAAGTCCCTGTGTCACTGTGCTTCCGTCGTTCCGAAAAAGAAGAAGACCGACATTTCCTGCCGGCCTTCCTATGCCTTTATTCTCTTGCTTTACGCTCCTGCCGTTGCGGCATCCGCGATCACGACGCTGTCCGAAGAACCTGCCGTCTCCGCGTTCTCCGCGGAATCGGCTGTTGTATTCCCGATTGTCTCCTCCGCCACGTCTGCGATAATCGCATTTTCCATGGCCGACGCGGCATCCTCGCCCTTGAGGGCCTGCATCTGAAGTTGGGCCGTCACGAGGCCGTAGTAGATGCCCTTCTTCTCCATGAGCTCGTTGTGCGTGCCGACCTCCGCGATGTGGTGGCCGTCGATGACAACAAGACGGTCAGCATCCTTGAGGGTTGAGAGGCGGTGTGCGATGGCAAATGTCGTGCACCCTGCCGTGAGTCGCTCCAGAGCCTTCTGGATCAGGTACTCGCTCTCCGTGTCAAGCGCCGAGGTTGCCTCATCAAGGATGAGAAGCTTCGGCTTGTTGAGGATGGCGCGCGCGATCGCAAGTCGCTGGCGCTCGCCGCCCGAGAGACTGTAGCCGTGCTCGCCGACGTACGTGTTGTAGCCGTCCGGCGTCTTCACGATGAAGTCATGGGCGTTGGCCATCTTGGCCGCCATGATGATCTCCTCCTCGGTCGCGTCAGGCTTCGCGAAACGCAGGTTGTTGTAGATCGTACCGGCGAACAGGAAGTTCTCCTGAAGCACCACGCCGATCTGCGAGTGGTATTTTTCGATGCGAAGGTCGTTGATGTCCACGCCGTCGATCAGCAGATGACCGTCGTCGACCTCGTAGAGACGCATGATCAGGTTGATGAGCGTCGATTTGCCGGTGCCGGAAGCGCCGACAAGACCGATCATCTCGCCCGGTTTCACCGAGAGGTTGATCTTCTCGAGAACCGGCTCGTAGGAACGGTAACCAAAGGTCACGTCCTTGAACTCCACGGCTCCCTTGACATCGAGATCGACCGCCTGCTCATGATCCTTGATCAGCGGCTCCTCGTCCATGACGTCATAGATACGCTCAAGACTTGTCATCAGCTGCGTGATCATACGCGGCAGGAACGTCATCCAGCCCAGAGGTCCGTACAGCATCCAGGTGTAGTTGATGAACTGCTGCAGCTGGCCGACCGTAAAGCGGTCCTCCAGCACACCGACGCCGCCGAAGTAGGTCACGGCGTAGACGCCCATGCCCATGACAAAGGAAATCATCGGGAACAGCGCCGCCCAGAACACCTCGTTGCGCTCCTGAACTTTGGCGAACTCATCCGTGAGTTTCCGGAAATGCTCCGTCTCCTGTTCCTCGGTTCCGAAGGATTTTACGACGCGCATGCCCGCAAGGATGTCCTGCAGACCGCTGTTCGTCTTGTCAAACCGATGCCACTGCATGTGGAACCGGCGATGGATGTTCTTGCGGAACGAGATGGACAGTCCGAGCGCGATCGGCACGAACACAACCGACATGAGTGTGAGCTGCCAGTCCATCGTCAGCATGACGACGACAACCGAGATCATCGAGATGATACACGAGAACATTCCGGCAAATGCTTCCTCCATGAAGCGGCGCACCTGCCTCGTATCGTCGACGATACGGTTCATCAGCTCGCCCGGACGGCGGTCCTGAATGAACGAAAGGGACAGCACCTGCACCTTCTTGTAGAGCATCCGGCGAAGGTCCATGCTCATCTTCGTTCCCATCGAGATGCACATCCAGTACCGAAGCACGTGCAGCAGGATGGTGATGATCGTAATGCCGATCAGGATGGCGGCGTAGATGAGGATCTCCTTCATGCCGCCGCGCCCGACCTTCAGGTAATCATCGATGAACACCTGCTGGATCTTCGGGATGATCAGCTGGACGACCGCCACGCCGAGCATGAGCAGGGCAATGATGACGAGCCATCCCTTGTAAGCTCCGCAGAGCTTGAAAAACTTCCACAGGACGGAGGGCTTGTTGCTGCACTTCGGGCACTCCTTCGTACCTCGCAGCGCGCGTCCGCACACCGGACAGGTCTTGTCGTATTCCCGGCTGATGACCTGCTTCGGAATGCCGTCGCGCAGAAGAAGCGCGCCCTTGGCGATAAATGCCACTCTCGATACGTGCTTCATCGTGAACCGCGCCAGGATCCGCTCCTCCGGGTCCTGCACGGTGCGTGCGATGAGGATGCCGTTGTTCACGAGCGGGTCGCACTTGAGGAACGTGATGTCCGCCAGCGCGATGTCCGTCACGGTCTCCGCGCCCGAGATGATCAGCAGACGGCGGTTCGTCACGACGATGTACCCGTCGTGCTTCATCATGCCGTCCGTCCCGATATCGTAGGGCGAACAGTACCGGATCTCCTCTCCGTCCGCCGGCGTAAACGCATGTTGCTGCGCCGCCGGCAAATCAAATTTTAAATTCATATGTTATTCCTTCCTGCTGCACAGGCAGCACGATCGCGTAACTTTACAGGAACAGGTCCAGCTTCTTCAACTCTCCCGCCGACAGCTTCGTATAATCCGGGATCTCAAACCGGTTGCCGTCGAGGTCGGTGATCATCAGCCGCACGTCGCTTAAGCTCACAACCGAGCTCGAGTTCATGTAGATGACAAACTTGCAGGGACCTTCCGTGGTCTCGACCTCCCAGTACGCATGACCGTACTCCTCGCGGATGTCGTGGATCTTCGTGATGACCGGCGTAAAATAGCGCAGGCTCATCTGCTCCTCGAGCATTTTCCGCGTTTCCTTCGAGACGTCCTTGGTGATATCCTTGATGATGCCGATCTCCTTCGACTTCTCCTCCGTCGTGCGGATGGAGATGTACGTCGTCGGTGCGGTGAACGGAAAGCTCCGCACGACACGCACGCGATCATAGTGCTCCGGCTCGCCCTTCTCGCCCTCGGCGATGTCAAGCGACACGAAGCCTCCCGC
>CADBLW010000270.1 GCA_902795625.1 uncultured Lachnospiraceae bacterium
ATCACTCTGCTTACCTGGATCTTCGAGCAGTATACCTCATCCCCGTTTTCATCGTAGCCGGCGAGATTGGTGCACTGATACCCCGCATACCCGACGGCATTGCAGGTCGGGCATTTGAACTCGATCTCCTGTGCGCCGTTGAAATCATGGGTAAGCTTGGGAATCACGCTGCCCTTGATCACATCGCCGCAGAGCTTGCATTTCCGGTCACTCTCGCGGCCCGCCGAGTAGCAGGTCGGCAGAACACCGTTTCCGACCTCCTCATAGGCCGATACCCAGGCGTTATTTTCAGCGTCATAAACCTCATGCTGGAACGCCTCGTGTTCGCTGCGCTCATAGTAAATTCTCGCGCGGCAGTGCGCACAGCACTTGATCCACGCATAACCGTTCTCCGTACAGGTCGGCTTGACCTCTTCCTCGATGATGAACGTGTCCTTTGTGCTCATCTGGAACGTTGCGTCGTCATGGGGCTGATCGCAATCCTTGCCGATCACGGTCAGATACACGTCATTGTCCGGCATGATAAAGTAGAACGTGCTGTCATGCTCCTCCTGCCCATGTCCCTGAACATTGTATGCCGGAGGGATAATGCAGTAATCATAGATCCTGCCGATGGGAAGGAGGGACTGCGGGCATACAATCTTAATCGCGTCACCGGCCTTCGCCATGGTGATGGGTTCTCCGTCACTCTCCGCATAGGAATCGTACAGGTACGCATATCCGCGGTCAATCTGAAGGATATGGTATCCCTCAGGGATCGGTGTTGCATCACGGGTCTCCATATAGTCGCAGGTATCGCAGATGCGGTATTCATTTTTCCCGTCCGGCGTGTACAGCCAGGAGCCGAAAGTGTGCTTTTCCGTGTCGTACCTGCTTCCCGAGATCACTTTGCCGTCATCGTCCAGCTGCAGGCACTCCAGACAGTATTTCCAGTGCGCGATCGCGCTGTAGGAATTGTATTTTTCGTAGTCTGATTTCTTCCACTTCGCGGTGCCCTTGACGTAATCATGGTAGTGACCTTCCTTGGGAACAACGACCGTCTTCACATGGCCGCACACCTTACACGTGCGGGTTCCCTCGCCGGTTTTCGTCTCCGTGGGCGCCTTGGTGATCACGACCTGTCCGTAATCATGGTATCCGCTGTTGGTCGTCTCATGGCACGTCTGGCACTCAAAGCCATGGTGGGTCTCATCGATGTACACGTACTCCGTTCCCCAGGTGTGCTCATGCACCATCGGGATCTCCGCCGTCTCATCCTGATTGCAGAGATAGCAGGTGCGCTTCCTAAGCCCCTTTGTCGTCGCGGTAGCCTCGGTGGCAACCTTCCAGGGACCGTAGTTGTGCTTGCTCTTGCTGCCGTTCTCAAACTCCGTGCAGCCGTCGCCGGCGCAGAAGAACGCGTGGTATGCGTTGTCACCGTCTACAACGTCATAATAGGTGTAGCGGTGCTTCGCGTTCACCTTGGCCGTATCGGAGTCGACGGAAACGCCGTCCTTCGTGATCACGCATTTTACGACCATCGGGTAGTAGCATGCGTCCGGCGGCACAATGATCGTAAGCGTGTCGGTCGTCGAGCCGTACACCGTGTAGCAGCCCTCCACGATCGACATTTCATCGACATACGCCGTCCACACAGGGTTGGTGGATTCCGTATGCATATAGTACCACTGATAACTGACTCCGCTCATATTGGCTTTCGCGGAAAATGTCACCGTATTCTTGTAGTAGTCCTCAAGCTCCGCCGACTGCGTATCCGAGACGTAGCAGGAAACATTTTTCGGCTGTCTCGTAAAATGCAGCTGGTCCGTGTTGTCCACAACCGAACTTCCGTCATGCTCCGCGCAGCATTTTACGCAGCGCAATACGCCCTTTGCAAGACACTCCGCGCACTGGTCCTCCTCGTGGAAGCAGGCGCCGCAGGTGTCGCAGAAGTGAGAGGCGTAGTCGGGATCCTTGGCGCACAGGTCATCGCTGCACTCCGAGGCATCCTCGCAGCAATCAACGCAAAGTCCGCAGGTGTCGCAGTAATCCTTCTGGATCTTGCACTCCCCGCACTCCGCGCAGAAGTGATCCTCGTACTCGGGATCCTCCGCGCACATTCCGCAGTCGGGGCAGCCGTTGCTCTCGCAGCAGTCCTCGCAGAGACCGCAGTACTCGCACTGTTCCTTCTCATCGAAGCAGATCCCGCATTCGCTGCAGAAGTGGTTCTCATACTCGGGAGACTGCAGGCAGTACTCGCCGCAGAAGCAGCCGTCCATCTCCACGGCCGCCGCGCAGCAGTCCTCACACAGACCGCAGTAATCGCAGATATCCAGACCTACTGCCTTCGTGCAGCGTCCGCAATCCGGGCAGATCCATCCGTTGCTCTCACAGCAGAATACGCAGTGATCGCCGCCGTCCTCGCAGAACTCGCCGAAGACACAGTCCCCGCACTCCGGGCAGTGAATTCCGCACAGCTCAATACAGTCCGCACAGTATCCGCAGAGTTCGCAGATCTCACCGGCCTTGCATTCACCGCAAAATCCGCAGTGCGTCATTTCATCGCGGCGACAGTCTTCGCACAGCCAGCAGGACATGCAGAGCTTGTCGGGATCATTGAAGAAGCATTTTCCGCAGGAGTCGCAGAAGAACTCTTCATCGGCCGAGCAATGCACCGGCTCTTCGTCAGTGCCGTGCTGAGGACACACATCATACTGTCCGAGGCAATGCCCGAAATCGCAGTGGGACCCCGTCGTCATCTGACAATCCCCGCACAGGCCGCAGGTCTCGCAGACATCGTCCTCCGAGCCGCAGATGGCGCAGTGGACGGTGTCCTCCGCCCAGCAGGCTGAGCACAGTCCGCAGTCATCGCAGAAATTATCCGCGTAACCGAGGCAGATACCGCAGCCCCAGCAGTGTGTCAGCTCATCACAATCCGCGTTGTTTAAGTGACAATTGCATTCAAAACAAAAGTCCGACGCTTCGACCGGCGCATAGCAGGCGGCACAGTAATATGTGTCGTCATCGTCCTCCGCGTGGGCATGTTTCGCCAACCCGTCAAATCCCTGCATCACACAGGTGAACACAAGGATTACGGAAAGCACGATGCTTGCGATCTTTCGTCTTCCGATCAACTTACCCATAGTTTCTCTCCAATCACAATTTTTCCCGTGATACGCACAGGTCCGATGGTATTGTACGAAATCTGCGGGTTCCGCCGCATCACCCGCAGGAACCATTTTTCGTTATTCGGAAAATAAAAAAACTTGCGGGCAACCCTTCCGTCGCCCGCAAGCTGTGTTTTGTATGCGATTATTCCAGGAAATCTCCGGCACTGCTTATGCACTGATGCTGTTTCCGAAACCGTCCGACGTTATTACGCCCTGATGCCGCGGCGCTTTCTGCAGATCACCGATGCTCCGCACATGGATATTCCGGAGAGGATTGCCAGGATATAGAATACGCTCGTGAGCGTGTCTCCCGTCTTCGGAGACTCGACAGCCTTGTCTTCGCTGCCGGCCTTGCCGCTGTTCTTGTCGGTACCGGCATTCTTGTCCGAACCGGAGTTGTCCGTGGCCGCTGCTGCCGCCTTGACGGTCAGCTTCGTCTCCGCCTTGCCGTCATCGAAGAGAACGGTGACGGTGTGCGTTCCTGCGCTGAGCTTTTGGATCGTTGCGGACTTCAGCGTGACCACCGTGCTGCCGGCCTTGGCCTCGTAATCACCCGCGGCGCATGCCTTGCCGTCAATCTGAACGCCCGTAAAATGGTTGATGCAGGTCTCATCGGCAACGCTTCTCTTGACGGTGATCGTCATATCGCTGCCCTGTGTAACCGAACCGTTGTCGCCGCTCACAACCGTGTATTTGATTTCCTCGGTCTGCTTTGCCGTGTCAGTCCCGCCCTCTGCAGGTTTCGTTGTCTCGGTGCCGCCTTCTGCGGGCTTTGTCGTCTCGCTTCCACCCTCAGCAGGCTTCGTCGTTTCGGTACCGCCCTCCGCGGGCTTCGTTGTTTCCGTGCCGCCTTCCGGCTGATCCGTCGCGGTTTCCGTTGTTGCGTTCTTCTCAAAGACTGCGATCAGTTCCGTGTCGGATGACGCGAGGAACGTATATGTCGCATTCTCGCTGGCAGCGATCTTCGGATCGGATTCGTCAGTCGATGCACCCTGATACGTCCAACGCTTGAATGTATAACCCGTGTTCGGCGTCGCCGTCACGGTGACATATTCATCTTCCGTAAAGGAACCTCCGCCGGACACGCTTCCGCCCTCCGCCGGGTCTGCCTTAACCGTCACCGTATACTTCGGCAGCGGCTCAAAGACTGCCTCTATTTTGACATTTTTCGTCTCGAGAGTGAACTTATTATTCGCATCGATGAAGATGCCCGGGATAACTGCGCCGTCATCGGTCTTACCCATGCCGCCTTCTAAGATGTTCCACTCCTTGAAGCGGTATCCCTCCTTCGGCGTCGCCGTCAGTGTCACAACCGTACCGGCGATGCCGGAGCCGATGTCCGCCTTGGCAGTGCCGTATCCGTTGTCGGTCACGGTGACTGAGAAGGATGCGGGAGCGATCTCCGCATCGTTCACGGGATTGCCGTTTGCATCCACAATTGTCTGCCACGAGCTGCTGCCGTCCGTGTACTCCGCAATCCTGCCGCCCTCCGGAAGAACAACTGCGTGGGATGCGGGGATCGTGACGTTCTGATACGCATCAACTGCGTGCTTCGTACCGCTCAGAGTCCAGGTTCCGGAAACCACTGTCACCTTCAAAGCCTTCAGCGCGGACATGGTCACTCCCTTCGTTGTCGCAGTAACATTGCCGTCAATCCGGATTGAATTTGCCGCATTGATGCATTGATTCTCGGCTTCGATGCTGACATTTCCCGTGATATCCACATCGTTTGCAAAGATTCCCATCTCCGCCTCCGAGGTGAGTGTAAGGTTGCCCTCACAAGATACGTCATATATTTTTTCTGACGAAAGGTTGAGCGCGTTGACACACCGCCCTTGAGAAGAAATTTTCAAGTCTCCGCGAACGGAGATATCGCCCCCGCTCGCATACAGACCTTCGCCGGCAGTGATGGTGTGTGAGGTGCCGTCAAGAATGATGGAAGCAGCAGAGATTCCACAGGAATCGGTCATCGGTGCCGTTACGGACATATTTCCCGTAACCTCGACGGTTCCTTTATCGGCAAAGATAGCAACACTGACATTGCTGCCGGAGGAATTGGTCATCTCCGCCATAACATCACCGTTGATCGTGACATCCCCGTCGGTTGCCTTAATCAGCCCGGAGGTTCCCTTAAAGGAGTGCTCTGTTCCGTCAAGAACTACCGCTTTCGCGAGAATCGCCTCATTCGATCCGGTACTTATGTTGGTGTTGCCGGTAATCGTTACCGTTCCCTGTTCGGCCCGGATGCCGCTGCCGGCCTTGTCAATCGTCACATTCACATCGCCGCAGATTTTTATATTTCCTTTTGTGGATAAGATGGCCGGTGCAGCCTCTGTGTGGGACAGCGCATTATTCACAGTGACATTTCCCGTGATATTAATGTCCTTGGAAACGTCGATCACGATGCCGTAGGTGCTTGTCAGGTTCAGATCACCTGTCACAGTTACCGATCCGTCACAGTCAATCACATTCCCTTTTGGCGACTCAGCCGTAAGCGATCCGTTGATCGTAAGATCTGCTCTGCCTTCGACATATATGGTATTGTAGTAATACTGATCGTACTGTTCGTCCATCGTTATCGTCAATCCGCCTTCGATGTTCAGCACCAGATTGATGCCGTCCGACCAGATTGCCGATTCGTTGCAAATACCGTTGAGTGTCGCATTGCGGAGCGTTACGGTCATGGTATCGGTCGCCTCATCATAGGAGGCGGTAGCTGTAGGATTCTCGCTGTCGCCGAAAATGTTTTTCATGTTGGCAGTCGTAATCTGCGTCCCGCCGATCCAGACACCGTATTTGATCAGTTCCTTGAAATTTGCCGTGATCACGACATCCTCGTCACCCATCACAAATTCCGTATAGGGATCCGTGACATCGTCGATATCCGCGTCGCCGCTGTCCACGGTCCAGCCGTCAAAGAACCAACCCTCCGGCGCTTCATCGGCCTTCAGATTGATCGTACTTCCGCATTCCGCCATGTCCGTCTGATCAGCATACACATAGGAATACGCATGTCCGTTGTTCACGGTTACGGAATGCCATTCTCCGCCTTCCTCTCCGGTTACGAAACTTAACGATCTTCCGTAGTCGATATTCTCGTAATAGATTGGATTCTGGCCCCAGAGATAGGATCCGGTGGGCAGTCCGTTGATCGTATATACGGTCTCCTCCAAGAGGCGGTACCCGTTATTTGCGGAAAATCTTACACGGAAATTATACAATTGATTCGGTTCATATACAGCGCCTTCACCCGTAACCCCTTCGTCCGGATCATATACGTCAGAAATACTTACCAGTGTTACCGTGTACTTCTCCGGTTCCAGCGAAGTGATCGTTGTGTCGACCGCACCGCCTGCAACCGGTCTCACGACCGTGCAGCCGACTTCGGTCAGCAATTCTTTGTCCGTGACTTCCAGGGAAACCTGCCGATAGTCCAGCAGAGTGTATACTCCGTCACCGTCGGCGTCATATTCCAGACGCAGATATGCTATGGCGGTTCCGGTTGCTCCGACCTTCGGACGGATCCGGATCAGGTTGATGTATTGGCCGTTTCCCGTGATCGTTCCCGTGTCGGGAAGGAACTCGGCTTCAAACAGATCACTGTCTTTCGTCTCATCCTTAACGTCCACCACACGAAGACGTGCCTTCGCCGGGTCGAATACATCATCGACTGCAAACTTCGCGCGGACCGTCTTCCACGCCGGGTCAGTATATCCCTCGTGAATCACATAGTGGCGGGGATTACTAATCTCGGCCGTCGGATCTGCCGGCTCCGTGGTCTCTCCGTCTGCCATCGCCGTCATCGCGCACAGCACGACAACCATCAGCGACGCTATGACGAGCACAGTTACCCGCTTCCAAATGCTTCCTCTGTTTCTCATCCCATTATCTTCCTTTCCTCCGGAAAGAAATCTCCGGTTAATAACCTTCATCCGGGATCGCTGCACCCAAAAAGGGCATAGTTCCCCCATTACCCAACAATTATAGATTCCTCGGAAAATTCCGGCATCACCCGTAAGAACCATTTTTCGAAAAAACATTCGCAAACCTCGCTTCGCCCGGCGGCGGGATTGCTCTCGCTTTGCGCGCAAAAAAGGGCGGCATTTCTGCCGCCCCTCGGGTAAATTTCTTTTTTTACTTTACAGCCACTCACTGCTGCTCAGTCGTTGCCGCCTCTCCGGTCCGTGCGGTCGTCATCGTGCACCACAAGCCCGAGTGCCTTGGCGTTGACCGCAAGCTCCAGCCGGTTGGTGTAGCCGGTCTTGTTCAGCATGTTCTGGATGTGGCGCTTGACCGTGTTGAGGGAAATGTTGAATTTCTCCGCGATCTCCTCGTTGGAACGGTTGGTCGTGAGCTCCCGGAGGATGTCCAGCTCGCGCTCCGTCAGCCCCGATTTCTGCGTGTCGCCGAACTTCGGGTCGGGGGATTTGCCGGGATAGACCGACTCGCCCCGCATGGTACGGTCCATGATCTCCAGAAGCGAACTCTCGTCGTACTCCTTGAACCAGAAGCTGTCAATATTTGCCTTCCGGGCCTTCTCGATCCACTGGTACTCCGCGGTGGAGGTGGCCAGAATGATCTTGATGTCCGGATTGTTGTTCTTGATGGTCTCCGCGCAGGTCAGCCCGTCCAGACCGCGCTTCATCATCACGTCCATGATGACGAGATCCACATCGTTGTTGCGGCAGAAATTCACTGCCTGCTCCGCCGTCGCGAGAGACGCCGCCAGCTCATAGTCCGCGGACATCTTCACATACATTTCGAAAAATCCCCGGGCGACGTACTGGTCGTCCGCGATCACTACCTTCGGTTTTCCTGACACTGCTATCACCGCCTTTCCCACTTTCACGGCGATTATACCACGAATCCAACGGTTTTTCATCACTCGCGGGAGCCATTTTCCGAGCGATCCCGCCCGGACCGGTTTTTCGGCCTCTGCACGGTTTCAGTTTCCTCGCATCCTCCCGGTTTCAGGACATCGGCACGCGGATCGTCAGCGTAAAATCAGGCTTCGCCTCGATCTCCATGGTTCCGCCTTCCTTCTCCGTGAGGGTCCGAAGCGACGCCAGGCCGCCGGTCTCCGTGATCGTCCCTGCAGGCGCTTTGCCGTTGCCGGTGAGCGTGAAGGTGATGGTCTTCCCCGCTGTCTCCGTGTTGACCGAGAGCTGATCTCCGTCCGCGTGCTTGCGGATGTTGGTCGCGCACTCGTTGATGGCCGCGGCCAGGATTGACCGGGGCGTGCCGCTCTCCGGGATCATTCCGTTCAGCTTCACCTTCACACCGATCTCCGAAGCCATGCCGATCGCCTCCGAGAGCTCGTCCCGCTCCGTATCGTCCGTCTCATACTCGTTCAGAAGATGGGCGTTCGTGAGTTTCAGGGTGTGAAGGAATTCCGTCTCGTTGACAGCCTCAGGGTGCTCCATGTAATGGCGGCTCGCGAGCAGAATATGCCCCGTCTCGTTGTGGACCTGCATTCTTGCAGTCAGCAGTTCCTGCGAGATGATGATGCGCTCCGCGTTCCGGTTAAATATGTCGAGACGACGGTTAATCTCCGTCAGTTTATCGTGTTTCGCCTGCAGCTCCGCGTTGATCTCCGCCTGCGCAGAGATGTCCGTGGCCACCAGACGAATATAGGTCTTGTTGTTCTCTTCCGTCGTGTCGGAAGCAAACTGCCAGACGCGGGAGCTGTCCGGGATCGTTGCACGATTGCCCAGCGCAAGCAGCGGCTTTATGTCAGTGAGCACACGGCCCGTGAGAGAGCGCGAAACCTTGTTCATCGTCAGGTTCGCGAACACTACCCTGCCGTCCTCCTCGGCCATGGCAACGCCGGCCGGGAGCAGGTCGATGGTCTCCTTCACCGCAAGCGGCGTCAGATTTTCCCTCCGGAACCGGATCATCCTTTGGATTGCCCATGCCAGATACCCCGCCGACAGCACCTCCGCAGCGATCAGCACCGCCACGGGAAGCTTACCGAACGCGTCAACCGCAGCCGGCCAGGTTCTCGGTTTCTCCGGGTCCCCGTAGTGGAACACGCAGTCCAGCAGCAGATAGAACAAAACAAGATTACAGACCTCCACCGCTGCCGTCAGTGTGAATATTTTCCCGCTTCTGCGCAGAGGCCGGATTGCCATTGCCAGATACCCGAGCAGCAGGATCAATATCATCTGGCCCGTGAGCAGGATCTCACGTAGCAGTGTCGTCATGGCTTCCCAGATCGTCATGTCAATCACCGCCTTTCTCTGCATGGATCGTCAGGTAGAGAATGTTCTCCTGCTTCTCCGCAGTGATCGGAAGAACCTCTTCGCCGGTCAGGATGAGCATCGGTGACTCGGAATCCGTCGCCATGGTAATGTCGGCTCCGGAACAAGAAACCATCAAAAGCGATGCCTTCTTAAGAATCTGCTCCGTGATCCGCTCAAACGTGTCGTACAGGGCGATGACCGTGTCCGCGGGCAGCCGTCTGTCCGCGGCAAATCCGCTCTCGTCCACGGATGAGCGAAGCCCTGCGTACGTAAGATACCGCGCGGATTCCGAGACGGCAAGCTGAAGCTCCCTCAGTTCGACGGTGTCATTTTCCGAGGCAAGCAAGAGAAGGTTCGTCTTGCGCTTCACGTAGGCGTTGAGCACGGAAACCTCGGCGATGCATTCGCGGAAGCCCTCCGAGCCCGGCACCGCGCCGTTTAAAAGCTCTTCGATCCGCTTCTGGTACGGGTACATTTTCTCGGCGATCTCGTGGTAAATGTGGTGGCGGGAACGCAGGTAAGCATTTTCCTCTTTCTGCTTGTTCTCGTACTCGATCAGCGTATTTTCGCTCTCCAGCAGCTCATTGGCCTCCTGCAGACGCTCGTTGGCGCTGCGGACCTCGCTCTCGTCCTCGAGCCAGAACGCATAGCCGCCGTGGATGCGCCGCCCGGAAAGTTTCTGATCGGGCAGGGGATACATGGGCTCCGCCAGGGCCTTCTCAAGCATATCTTCATCCGCATCGACCCCGCCCACGGACCGGTACGCCGGCTTGAAATCAAGATCGGTGATCATCACGGGAAGCGGGATCTTCGAAAAATGCCCCGCGTAATCCTCGTTGTGCGGGATCAGCCGCTGACGGATACAGTACTCGAAAGCCCCGAGCATGCAGAACACATGGATCTCCGGAGCCTCGTACGGAGGGATGAACCGGATGTTCAGCCGGACATCCTGCAGATCGATCCGGATGTAGTAAATGTCATGGAGTTTGAGCAGCAGATAACACAGCAGGATGTCTGCCAGAATGACCAAGATCCTCTTTTTGTTCTTCCCGCTGCCGCAGATCTTGATCAGCAGGATCACGCCGATGAGGATCATCAGAATGATCCACGTGTAGGTCAGATAGAAGG
>CADBLW010000271.1 GCA_902795625.1 uncultured Lachnospiraceae bacterium
TCGGAAATCGATGAGCCTGTCGAGGAGCCGAACGAAGAGCCTGAGCCCGGCGAAGAACCGTCGGAGACAGACGTGAAGCCGGATGCGTCGGGGCTTATCGATGACGATGATCCGGAAGCGCCGGAATTTATCGATGATGCGGAGAATTCCGGTGATGACTCCGATGAGGAGTCCGAGGAGGCTGTCGATAACACAGTAGATTCCGCCGAGGAGCCGGAAGAGATTGATGCTGAGGAGCCGACCTTCGACAACGAGAGAGAAGACGAGCATGACTTCCGGGACAAGCCGAATTATGATCCGTATAACGATCCCAGAACAATGGCTGCTTACATGGGACCGTCCATACCTCCGCAGCAGATGTCGCCGGTCAGCATGATCCCCGACAACATGAAGCTTGTCTACGCGGGGCCTGTGGTCAATAACAATCAAAAGCCCGTGAATGGCAACCCCTATTTAGCGCAGACGATGATGGCCTACTTCGGTCCGGGAGGTCCGAACGGCCCCGCTGTTCCCGGAGTTAATATGATGATGGCCATGATGAACGCGACGCAGGAGCCGACGCCGGATCCTTCGGTGGAGATCGCAAGCGGTCCGCATAAGGTCTGTTCCATGTGCGGGAAAATGGTGCATGCGAACTCAAAATTCTGCCCGGATTGCGGTAAGCCTATGGCGGACGAACCGGTGCTCGAGGGTATCGGGAATGATCCCGCGGAAGAGGGATCGGCTTCCGATAATTCCGGTACGGAGGAGTGACCACAGCTTATGTATAATCTCAGAATGTGCGTGTGGGAGATCACGCTTGCATGCTGTTTCTCATGCAAATACTGCGGCTCCGCGGGAGGCAGGGCACGGGAGAACGAGCTCACGACGGAGGAGTGTCTGGATGTTGCGGATCAGCTGGCTGACCTCGGCTGCCGGCGGGTGTCCATGATCGGCGGTGAGGTGTTCATGCGCAAGGACTGGAAGGCGATCGTAAGGCGCCTTACCGACCATGGCATTCGTGTCAATATCATCACGAACGGGTTCATTTTCCGCGAGAGCCTGATCGAGGACCTCAAGGACGTACATATCGAATCCATCTCGGTCTCGCTGGACGGCCCGAAGGAGGTCCACGACAAATACCGCCAGGAGGGCAGCTACGACCGCGCGATCCGTGCCATCGAGGAGCTGCTGTCCGCCGGAATACCGGTGTCGGTCATCAGCACGCTGAACAGTGAAAATGTGAAACTGCTCGGAGAGCTGTATAAAATCCTGCGCAAATACAGCCTTTACGCGTGGCAGCTGCAGGCCTGCTCACCGATGGGCAACGCGGCCAACAACGGAATCGCGTACAGGTTCGATATGCAGGAGGTCATCGATTTTGTCTGCGCCAACATGTACACGGCACCGTTTGCCATGGGCGTCGCGGACAACATCGGGTATTTTACGGAGGCCGAGGGCTCGATCCGCGGCAACCTGAGCGGCAAGGCATTTTTCAAGGGCTGCTCGGCGGGTATCACCGCGATCGGCATCGACAGCGTCGGCAACGTGCGCGGCTGCGAGTCGATGTACGACGAGCGCTTTAACGAGGGTAATCTGCGCGAACGAACGCTTCGGTCGATCTGGGAGGATTCCGATTGCTTCGCATATAACCGCAAGTTCCGCAAGGAGCTTCTCACCGGCAAATGCGCCGAGTGCGAGCTCGGCGAGTACTGTGCGGGTGGCTGCCGTTCCTACAATTACTTTGTACACGGCAAACTGTACGAGTCACCGTTCTGCGCGGGAGGCGCGAAGAAGGGCTGAAACTGATTACACGAAGAGAGGATATGAAGATGACACCGGAACAAAAACAAAAGTTCAAGAGAATGTTGCTGTTAGGGTTCGGAGCGACGTTACTGATCACAGGACTGATCATACTCTGGTTCAGCAGGGATACGATCAGGGATATGATCACGGAGAGGAAGAAAGCGTATGATGCGCTTTCGGTGGGCAAGGATGAACTGAAGCCGGGCGATCACGTCACGGTTGATGTTGTGCTGACGGAAGGTTATTTCATGTACAAGAATTCTTCCACGCACAAAGGAAACACGGTTACCTACTCCTCCACGACACGGTACTACCTTGTGTCCGTGGTCGAGGAGAAGGACGGAAACTACCTGCTGGATCATCTGGTGGCTGTGAGCAAGACCGGTCAGTTTAAGGAGATCGACGCCGCTGCTAAGAGTTATCTCGCGTGGTGTAAGGGCGAGGGCGAAAAGCCCGAGAAGACCGTTTACTCCGTGGACGGGCGCGTCGTGGAGATGGACGACAAGGAGCTCGGGTATCTCAAAGAGTACTTCGGCGATGAGGATTACAAGGACTATATGGTTCCGTATGTGGTGGTGCCGCTTTGGGAAGGTTTTAAAGGCGGAAAGGGCAGTGCTGTCGCAATGCCGATCACAAGCGTGATCGTGGCGCTGATCGGTCTGCTGATGATAATCGGCGGACTGCGCACCGGCAAGAAGAAAGCCGCGGTGCAGACGGCGCAGGCGCCTGTGTATCCGAGCCAGCCGTACCAGGGACAGGCCCCGGTGTACCCGAACCAGCAGTATCAGGGCCAGGCGCCGGTGTACCCGAACCAGCAGTATCAGACACCGCCGGAGCAGAGCCAGCCCAACCAGGGGCAGGTGCCGGACAACGATCAGAACCCTCCGTATCAGGGGTGAGTTGTTTCGGGCGTGAAAAACTTGACAAGCAATCATAATCTGACTATAGTATAAAGTCGTCGGGAAGTGCGGAAAATGCAGTTCCCGAACAATTCCGGGAAAGGAGACAGACGATGAAGGCTTCGAAGACCGAA
>CADBLW010000272.1 GCA_902795625.1 uncultured Lachnospiraceae bacterium
GTAAACTCTTCCGGAGCATATATTTTGTCTTTGTTTTGCATCGCTCGTAGTTCGCGCAGATTATCTCTTTGAGAACTGAGGTGCACGACGTGCCTTCTTCAAGCCGTACTTCTTTCTTTCCTTCATGCGGGCATCTCTGGTGAGGAAGCCTGCCTTCTTGAGGGTAGGACGAAGCTCGATATCGGACTTGCAAAGCGCACGTGCGATGCCGTGGCGGATAGCACCTGCCTGGCCGGAGAAACCGCCGCCGCGAACGGTGATGACAGCATCAAACTTATCGGTGCTCTCGATGAGTGCCAGAGGCTGACGAACGATCGTCTTCAGCGTCTCCATACCGAAGTAGTCATCAATGTCTCTCTTGTTGATCGTAATGGTTCCCTTGCCGGGGAACAGATATACTCTAGCAACGCTGCTCTTGCGTCTTCCGGTTCCGTAGAACTTAATCTTAGCTGCTTTTGCCATGATTCGTTATCTCCTTTCCGATGAATTAAAACGTCAATACTTCCGGCTTCTGTGCTGCGTGCGGATGCTCAGCACCTGCATACACATGAAGCTTGTCAAGCATCTCGCGACCGAGAGGTCCCTTCGGAAGCATGCCCTTCACCGCGAAGATGATAACATTTTCCGGCTTCTTCGCGATCATCTCACGAAGCGAGGTCTCGCGAACGCCGCCCGGATAATCGGAGTGGCTGAAATAAACCTTCTGATCCAGCTTCTTGCCGGTAACCTTAATCTTCTCTGCATTGACTACGATGACATTGTCACCGGTATCGATGTGGGTTGTGAAGATCGGCTTGTTCTTACCACGCAATACACTTGCGATCTGAGAAGCAAGACGACCCAGTGTCTGACCTTCTGCATCAACAACGTACCATTTTCTCTCTACGTTTGCAGTTGCCATATAACTCTTCATAGGATTTCTACCTCCTTGTATTCTCGTTTCTGCGTTTTTCGCGTCACTTTCTGCATTATACACATCCACCGGGGGTGTGTCAACAAAATTCTCTTCAAGTTTATGTTGTTTTCTCGTAAAATGTCATTGCTGTGTTGACATTTTGCACATTATTTCTGATTTTTGTGTTTATTTGTCTCGTCTCCTGCCGGCTGCTCATGCTCACTGCTGCTTTTCCGTGCCATATTGGATGCGCACAAGCGTCAATCCCTGCGGCGGTGCCGTGGGTCCCGCCTGCGCGCGCTCGCCCGAAGCGATGATCTGCGACATGCTCTCCGGCGCCTTCGCGCCGCGTCCCATGTCGATCAGTGTGCCCGCCAGAATGCGGATCATGTTGTACAGAAATCCGTCCCCCTCCACGCCGATGACGATCTCCGTACCTTCGCGGTACACCTCGCAGAGCGTCACCGTGCGCACCTTGCTCTCCGTCTGCGCGCCCGCGGCACAGAACGCAGAATAATCATGTGTTCCGACAAATGCTTCCGCCCCTTTACGCATGGCTTCAAGGTCAAGCGTCTCGCGCACTCCGCACACATAGCGGCACCGCAGCGGGCTCACGACCTCATCCGTGGCGATGCGGTACTCATACCGTTTGCTGTGCGCGTCAAATCTGGGATGGAACTCCGCGTCCGCCTCCCAGGACCGCATCACGCGGATGTCCTGCGGCAGGAAGGAATTGAGCGCAGGTCTCCAATTTTCCGCGGGGATCGGCGAAGCCGTGTCAAATGCGACCACGTTGCCGAGGGCGTGCACCCCCGCATCCGTACGGCTCGCGCCGATAGTCAGCACCTCCTCGCCGCACAGCCGCCGGATCGCATCGCGAAGCGTTCCCTCCACGGTGACCGCATTTGCCTGCGCCTGCCAGCCGCTGTACCCGGTTCCGTCATATGCAATTGTCAAGGCAATCCGTCGCATGATCGTTTCCTTTCGAATTGTTGTCGTTATTTTACGGAAAATGTCAGTATCTCAAATATTCATTCGATGTCAGATCTTCTGCCAGATGCGAAGCGTGATGATCGTAGCCATGTAGCACGCCAGATACAAGTAGCCGAACAGATCACCCCAGTGATACCGCAGTGGTTTCATCTTCGTGCGGCCCTTGCCGCCGTGGTAGCAGCGCGCCTCCATCGCCATCGCGAGGTCAAACGCGCGTCGGAACGCCGAGACAAGCAGCGGAATAAACACCGGGATCATCGCCTTCGCGCGCTTGATCGGTCCGCCGCTCTCCATGTCCGCGCCTCTGGCCATCTGCGCCTTGCGGATGCGGTCCGCCTCCTCCGTGAGGATCGGTATGAACCGAAGCGCGATCGACATCATCATCGCGATCTCATGGGCCGGAAAATGTATCACTTTAAGCGGAGAAAGCAGTCTCTCTAAACCGTCCGTCAATTGGTTCGGCGTTGTCGTGTATGTCATAAGCGATGTGCCGAAGATCAGCAGGATCAATCGCACGCCCATGAAGGCGCCGCGCTGCAGGCCTTCCTTCGTCAGCTTCAGGAACTTCCACTGCCAGACAACCTCGCCGCTCGTCAGGAAGAAATTGCACAGCACGGTGAACGCGAGGAGCATCAGGATCGGTCGCAGTCCCCGCAGCATATAACGAAACGGAACACGGGACAGGATCAGCACTCCGGCAAATGCGGTTCCCACGACAAGGAAACCCGGGAACGAACGGAACAGGAACAAGCTTACGATGTACAACAGCGTTCCTACGATCTTCGTTCGCGGGTCAAGCCGGTGAATGCAGGATTTCGCCGGATAATACTGTCCGATGGTGATATCCCGAAGCATTCCGTCTCTCCCTTCCGCGGCAAATCCGCTTCTTTTTGTTACGGCAACTCAGTCTTTCACTGTGCTTTCGCTTTTATTCCTACAACAGTGCCTCCAGCGCTTCCGCGATGGTGATCGCGTCCGTGCGGCAGGGGATCCCCTCCCGGCGCAGCATCTGCATGACCTGCGTCACCTGAG
Organism: uncultured Lachnospiraceae bacterium; assembly: GCA_902795625.1. GTDB lineage: Bacteria > Bacillota > Clostridia > Lachnospirales > Lachnospiraceae > ISDg. The sequence continues at coordinate 2,921 of CADBLW010000272.1, forward strand.
GCACCTCAAGGCCTACTTCCGTCAGCTCGTCCCTGTGATGAAACACCTCTCGCGGGGTGTCCGCGTACAGAATATGGCCGTCGCTGATCACCACCAGCCGGTCGGCAAACCGCGCCACATCCTCCATGCGGTGTGACACCAGAATAACCGTCATGCCGGTCTCGCGGCGTATGCGGTCGATCTCTCCCAGGATTTCATCCCGTCCGGCCGGATCGAGTCCCGCCGTCGGTTCGTCGAGGATCAGCACCTTCGGTTTCATCGCGAGCACGCCCGCGATCGCTACCCTGCGCTTCTGTCCGCCGGACAGCTCGAGAGGTGACATCGTCCACTGCTTTTTGTCAACGCCGACAAGCGTGAGCGCCCACTCCGCGCACTCCTTCACTTCCTCTTCGGAAAGCCCCTGGTTGCGCGGGCCGTAGCTCACATCCTCCAGCACCGTCGCCTCAAACAACTGATGGTCCGGATACTGGAACACGAGCCCGACGTTGCTTCGCAGTGCCCTGCGGTTGTAGCCGTCCGCCCAGATATCCTCACCCCGGAAACGCACCGTGCCCGAGGTCGCCTTCTCAAGGCCGTTCAGCAGCTGGATCAGGGTGGATTTTCCGGAGCCGGTGTGACCGATCAATCCGATGTATTCGCCCTGGAAAATGTCAAGGTTCACGCCCTCGACCGCGACCGTCTCAAACGCCGTATTTTCGCCGTACACGAAGCCCACGTTCTGCAGTGAGAGAACTGCACCATCCGCGCCTGAAGCGTTATCTCTGCCCGTTTCCGTACTTCCGGAAGCCATGTCAGCATCGTTGCCTTCCGCGCCGACGTTATTCCCGTTTGCATCGGGGGCTCCTTCATTTTCCGTACTCGCTCCGCTTCGGATCCTCCCCGCCGCGGCCTTGCAGTATTCCGCGGTAAATTCCTCCGGCGTGAGAACCGCTGCAGGCATGTCAACGCCGCGGTTGATCAACTCATGCGCAAGCTCCGTGACCTGGGGAACCTCCAGGCGGAGTTCCCTAAGCTCATCGACGCGGGCGAAGATTTCCCGCGGTGTGCCCTGCATCGCAACCTTGCCGTCACTCATCACGAAGATGCGGTCGGCGTCGATGACTTCCTCCATATAGTGGGTGATCAGGATTACGGTGATCCCCTTTTCTTTGTTGAGGCGTCGCACCGTCTCCAGCACCTCGCGGCGTCCCACGGGATCGAGCATGGCCGTGGGCTCATCCATCAGGATGCACTTCGGCTCCATCGCAAGAATGCCCGCGATGGCCACTCGTTGCTTCTGTCCGCCGGAGAGATGGTTCGGAGAGCTCTCGCCGTACTGTGTCATACCGACCGCCTTCAGGCTGTCGTTTACACGCTGTATGATCTCCTCCGTCGGGATGCCGAGATTTTCCGGTCCGAACGCCACATCCTCCTCCACGACCGTGGCAACGATCTGGTTGTCGGGGTTCTGGAACACCATGCCCGCGCTCTTGCGGATTTCCCAGAGATACGTGTCATCCGCCGTGTCCATGTCGCAGGTGAGGACCTTACCGCTTGTCGGCAGCAGCAGGGCATTGATATGCTTGGCCAGGGTGGATTTTCCGGAGCCGTTCGCGCCGAGGACAGCAATAAACTGACCCTCTTCCACATCCAGTTCAATGTGGTCGAGCGCCCGCTTCTTGTCTGCGAGATTGCCTTCCTCATCCCGGGTCACATAGTCGTGAACCAGGCTCCTGATCTTCACGGGGATCATGTCCGTCTCCCTTCAGCTCCGGCCGCTTGTCGTATGCCGGAAAATACACGAAAGGCAGCGTAGCGAAGTAGCTACACTGCCTGAATCGTTTCTTTCTTCGTCGACCGAATTAATTATACCAGCTCGATCAACACTTCCATCGCTGCGTCACCCTTGCGCTGGCCGATCTTCACAATTCTGGTGTATCCGCCCTTGCGCTTCTCGTACTTCGGAGCGATCTCGTCAAACATCTTGGCAACAAGATCAAAATCCTTAACGGCCTTTCTGCTGCCCTTCATGGTTGCATCGTACTTCTTAACCGGGTAGAAGAATGCCATCATCTGTCTTCTTGCGTACAGTCTGGACGGATGATCCTTCTTGATGGTCTTCTCGACCTCGTCGAATACGGTAACCTTCTTGCCGTCAACGACTTCCTTCACTCTTCTGCCGTCCTTGTCTTTGCGGGCAACCTTAGCCTTAACCGTTACGGTCTCGTAGTTGTCCTTCTCCTTGACAGCCATGGTGATGAATTTCTCTGCAATGCTGCGAACTTCCTTCGCCTTCTGCTCCGTCGTAACCATCTTACCGTTGAAGAGAAGGTTGGTAACCTGGTTTCTCAACAGAGCTTTTCTCTGGCTGGAAGTTCTGCCAAGCTTTCTATAACCTGCCATATGATTCCTCCACTCTGCCGCATGTCTGCGGCGATACTATCGTTATCTCGCCGCATCCTACTCGTCAGCGGTCTTGAATTCCAGACCGAGCTCATGAAGCTTCGCAGTAACCTCTTCCAGGGATTTCTTTCCGAGATTACGAACCTTCATCATATCCTCAGCCGTCTTGTTCGTCAGTTCCTCGACGGTATTGATGCCCGCTCTCTTCAGGCAGTTGAACGAACGAACGGAGAGCTCCAGTTCGTCGATGTTCATCTCCAGAACACGATCATGCTCGTTGACCACGGGCTCAACCATGATCTCCGCCTTCTGAGCGCTTTCCGACAGATTGATGAACGAATTCAGATGCTCGCTCAGAACCTTAGCGGCAAGACTTACCGCATCGTCGGGAGCAAGCGTCCCGTTCGTGAAAATGTCAAGGATGAGTTTGTCATAGTCAGTCACCTGACCGACACGGGTGTTGGTAACGGTGAGATTCACGCGCTCAACAGGCGTGTAGATCGAATCAACCGGGATCGTTCCGATCGGCTGATCGTCTCTGCGGTTCTTGTCGCAGCTCACATAACCTCTGCCCCTCGTGATGAGAAGCTCCATGTGAAGCTTGCTGTCAGCGCCGCCGTTCAGCGTAGCAATAACCTGATCCTTGTTAAGGATCTCAATCTCGCTGTCCACGTGAATGTCCGCAGCGGTAACAACGCCCTCACCGAAGAAATCGATGTACGCCTTCTTCGGCTCTTCGCTGTCGCTGTTGTCCTTGATCGCGAGGCTCTTGATATTCATGATGATCTCGGTGACATCTTCCATGACACCGGGAATCGTGCTCAGTTCATGAACAACGCCGTCAATCTTAACCTGACTGACTGCAGCGCCCGGCAAGGAAGAAAGCATAATTCTGCGAAGAGAATTGCCCAAAGTCGTGCCGTATCCCCGCTCCAGCGGCTCAACGACAAAGCGTCCGTATTTCTTGTCCTCGGAAATCTCGGCAATCGTGATTCCCGGTGTTTTAAAATCAAACATGCGCGACCCTCCTTTTCGGCGTCAAAAACCTGCCTCCGATTACTTGGAGTACAACTCGACGATAAGCACCTCGTTAACAGGAACATCGATCTGATCTCTCGAAGGATACTCCTTCACGGTACCGGTAAGATTCTCCGCATCAGCCTCAAGCCATGCAGGAACCAGTCTGCCGTTGTTAGCCTCAAGGATATCCTTGAATCTCTGACCGGCCTTGTTCTTAGCTCTCTCGCTCACGCTGATGACATCACCGGGCTTAACCGTGTAAGACGGGATGTTTACGCACTTGCCGTTGACAAGGATGTGCTTGTGATCGACGATCTGTCTTGCCTCAACACGGGTGCGTGCGAACCCAAGACGGAAAACGATATTGTCAAGTCTGGTCTCGAGGAGAATCATAAGGTTCTCACCCGTTGTACCGATCTTCATCTTCTTAGCCTTCTCGAAATTGTTGCGGAAAGGCTTCTCCAGAACGCCGTAGATGAACTTAGCCTTCTGCTTCTCGCGAAGCTGCATGCCGTACTCACTTACCTTCTTTCCGGCTCTGAGGCTGTGGCGGTTGGATTTCTTATCAATGCCCAAAACTGCGGGCTCGATGCCAAGCGAACGGCATCTCTTTAAAACAGGACCCATTTCTCTAGCCATACGATTTCATCCTCCTCATCAAACTCTACGACGCTTCGGCGGTCTGCATCCGTTGTGCGGAACCGGCGTTACGTCCTTGATGCTTGTTACATTGATGCCGCATGCCTGAAGGGCACGGATCGCAGCCTCACGGCCGGTGCCGGGTCCCTTGACCATAACATCAACCGACTTCAGTCCATGAACAACAGCTGCCTTAGCTGCGGTCTCTGCTGCCATCTGTGCGGCATACGGAGTGGACTTTCTGGAGCCACGGAAACCGAGGCCGCCTGCGCTTGCCCAGGAAATGGTGTTACCCTCGGTATCGGTGAGAGTAACGATGGTATTATTGAAGGAAGACTGAATATGTGCCTGTCCACGGTCAATATTCTTCTTGACGCGCTTCTTCGCTCCCTTTTTCGCTGCTACTAATTTCTTAGCCATCACGAAACCTCCTTAAAGATTTGGTTAAAATGATTGAAAAGGACAATTACTTCTTCTTGTTCGCAACCGTACGCTTCGGTCCCTTGCGGGTTCTTGCGTTGGTCTTGGTCTTCTGACCGCGAACAGGGAGTCCCTTTCTGTGACGGATCCCGCGATAGCATCCGATTTCCTGCAACTTCTTGATGTTCAGGGCGGTATCTCTTCTGAGATCACCCTCTACCGTGTAACCTTCATCGATCACGGCAGCAATTCTTCTTACTTCGTCGTCGGTCAGATCACGAACACGGGTGTCCGGATTGACTTCAGCCTTGGCAAGAATGTTGTTCGAGCTCACTCTACCGATTCCGTAGATGTATGTGAGTCCGATCTCGACACGTTTCTCTCTCGGTAAGTCTACACCACTGATACGAGCCATGTACTTTGAACCTCCAAAATGATGAATTCTCGGGCACGATTGCCCACGGACCGCAGTCCGTTTCGCCGGCGATGAACCGGCTCAGCCGCTTTAAAGTGTGACAGCCCGATTACTTCGGAACCGGAAGCGGCATCCCGCCGCTAAAGCAGGGTCGTCTTTCCTTGCATGACGCTCCCCGCCCACACTATCACAATTTGTGTCGTTCCGCTTCGCGGAATGACGTGTCTCCCGCCCGGGTTAACGGCGATCGACGATTGTAACACAAAAAGCAAGTGCTGTTTCTATATGAGTAGCAACAATACTCACATAAAACGAATCAAGTATTGTTGATTATCAGCCTTGTCTCTGTTTGTGCTTCGGGTTCTCACAAATGATCATGATGTTCCCTTTTCTTTTGATGA
>CADBLW010000273.1 GCA_902795625.1 uncultured Lachnospiraceae bacterium
GCGGACAGCTATTACAGCAAACCACAGACCGAGGAGTATTTTGCGGATTCCGGGTTTTACAAGTATCACGAGGCCTACCACCTGCTGAAGTTTTCGAACGAGAAGCAGATCCTGGAGAAGGCCTACAACGAGTACCTGGACCTGAAGAAGAAAAATCTTTGGGGCGGACGCAAGTATTCCTGATGAGACGTCACCGGCGTTTCATCAACACCAATGAAGGAAACGGGCCGTTTGGAACGGTCCGTTTTTCATCGGGAAAGACTCCCGCGGAAGGAAAGAAACCATATTCCGCGGCGACAGGAGGACGGAGTGAATAAGATTAAGGAATTGTTTAAAAAATACCGCGAGGTGATCATGTATCTGATCTTCGGTGTCGCGACGACGCTCGTGAACTGGGTGACGGCATATGTGATCCAGAAGGTCTTCAACCTGAGCGGAGAGGGCGTCGAGTTTACGATAACCAATGCGATCGCGTGGATCGTGGCGGTGCTGTTTGCATTTTTCACAAACAAAAAATATGTGTTTGAGAGCAAGACCGTAGGGGCCAAGGCATACTTTACCGAGATGGGCAAGTTTATCGGCGCGCGTCTGGCGACCGGAGCCATTGAGATCTCGTTGCCGACCGCGCTGGTCAGCCTCGGACTGAAGCAGTCGCTGAATGTCACGGTGCTCGGCAAGAGCCTGAATTACAAGAGCTTCTGGGCCAAAGCTGTCACCAGCGTCATCGTGATCATTCTCAACTATGTGTTCAGCAAGCTCTTCGTGTTCCGCAAGAAGAAACCGTCCGAAGACGATGTGACGGACAGTGTCGCGGCGGAAGAGAGCAATGCGGAAGCCGAAGCAGCTGAGAGCGCTGCGGAAAATGAAGCTGCCGTGACGGAGAACTCCGACGCGGCGGAAGAAACAGCTGCGGAGAAGACGAAACCTGCAGACGGCGGTGAGATTTGATCCTGACAGGAGTACAGCATGGGAGACGAACGTTACAATGTGACACGCACCGTCACGCTCAAGAAGGGCGAGGGCAGAAGTCTCAAGGCCGGCGGACTGTGGGTGTATGACAATGAGATCGCCTCGGTGATCGGAGGCGGAGAGAACGGCGCGCTTGCGGCGGTGAAGGACTTCGACGGTTACCCTATGGGGATCGGCGTGTACAACGAGAACTCGAAGATCCGCGTGAGGATGCTCACAAGACGAAAAGATGCAGCCGTGACGGAGGAGCTTCTCCGGGAGCGCGTGAGAGCGGCGTGGGAGTACCGTAAGAAGACGGTGGACACGTCGTCTTGCCGCGTTATTTTCGGCGAGGCGGACTGGCTGCCCGGCATCGTCGTCGACAAATTTGCCGATATCCTTGTGATCCAGTCGCTTTCTCTCGGCATGGACCGGTTCAAGGATGTGATCCTCGGCACGCTTAGGGAACTTATGGCAGCGGACGGCATGCCTGTCCGCGGCATCTATGAGCGAAGCGACGCGAGGGAGCGTGAGCGCGAGGGCATGGAGCGCTTCAAGGGCTTTCTCGGCGATGCGTTCGATCCGGTCGTGGAGATCACGGAAAACGGTATCCGCTATGAGGTGGATGTTGCCCAGGGACAGAAGACGGGTTTCTTCCTTGATCAGAAATACAACCGCCTGGCAATCCAGCGGTTATGTAAGGACGCAACGGTGCTCGACTGCTTCACGCACACCGGCTCGTTTGCTCTCAATGCAGGTCTTGCCGGCGCGAAGGAAGTGCTCGGCGTGGATGCCTCCGAGCTTGCGATCCGGCAGGCAGAGCGCAACGCGGAGCTGAACGGACTGTCGGAGCGGGTGCGCTTCATGGTCGCGGATGTGTTTGACCTGCTGCCGAAGCTGGAGGCGGAGGGAAAGAAGTACGATGTCGTCATTCTCGATCCGCCCGCGTTCACCAAATCGAGAGTCGCAACGAAGCAGGCGATCAAGGGATACCGTGAGATCAATATGCGCGGACTGAAGCTTGTGAAGGACGGCGGCTTCCTGGCCACCTGTTCCTGCTCGAGGTTCATGACGCCGGAACTGTTCACCGAGACGATCGCGCAGGCAGCGGCGAGCACGCACAGGCGGCTTCGCCAGGTGGAGTACCGCACACAGGCGCCGGATCATCCGATCCTGTGGGCTGCGGACGAGTCCTATTATCTGAAGTTTTTCATTTTCCAGGTGTGTGAGGAAAAGTAACGCCGGCGGATACTGCGCATATGCCGCGTATGAGCGGCGGTTTACAACGGAAATGTTACATTCGGGATGCTTTCGGGCATCCCTTTTTGTAACAATTTGTTCTACTTAGGTAGTAAAAAATACCCGTAAAATGTTACATGTTTCATGTCGTGTAACACGTCGTAAAAACGTGAAGAAAATGTTAAAATTCCTTGATTTTACGCACTTTTGGCGTTTAGGGGTTGATTTTTCAATTTTTCTGTGTTATGATGCACGCGTAACATTTATGTAACATTTGTGTAACAATTGACAGTTAACAATTTGATATAGATTACAATTTTGAAGATTACAGGAGACTTTTCCTATGAAGTTAAGTAAGGCAATGAGACGGGTTATGGCGCTTCTTTTGGCCGGCTTGGTCGCCTTCGGTGTAGCACTCGGACCGAAGTTGTTCAGCTCGGTATCCGCCGACAAGAAGACCGGAGAACAGCTTGCGGCTGAAAACCAGAAGCTGTTGGACCAGAGCCGTGAGACACCCGGAGACATTGTACCGACGCCGGATAATTCCGTTCCCGGACTGATCATTGTGGACGCCGGAGCGGACACCGTACAGATCGGTGAGAAGAGCGAGCCGCAGTCACAGGCTGACAGCGCGGTTGCTCCGTATGAAGAGAAAGAATTTTCCGCAGATGAGATTTCCTCCTGGGAAGCATCCCAGCTGCTCAAGAAGAGTGATAAGGACACGGTCGCACGCGAAGGCCGCGGACTTCCTTCCCTCAGCGATACGACGGACGCCGCGGATGCCGGTGACGGAAGTGATGCGCAGGACGGAAGAGGAGAGTTCCTCGTCGGTGATGAGACAGCTTCCGCTGAGCCCGGCGAGACCGCCGCGGACGAGCCTGTAGTCGGCAGCGATGCCGGTAATCAGGACAGCGCTTCCGATGACGGAGCGGATCAGCAGTATACATTTACGGAGATGGATGAGATGCTCTCCGTGAGTGATGTCAGTGAATTTATCAATGTGCGCAGCGAGCCCACGACGAAGAGTGAAATCCTGCGTACGTTCTCCATCGGCAGCCGGGTTCATGTGACCGGCCGCTGCAACGAGAACGGTTGGTATCGTATTTCCTATTCCCAGATGGGTCAGTCGTATGTCGGTTATGTCCGCGGCGATTATCTGAGTGAGACGCCGAAGCAGAAGGCTACTCCGACCCCGACACCGACGCCGGAACCGACGAGTACGCCTACGCCTGCTCCTACGAGCACGCCGAAGCCTACGAGTACGCCCAA
>CADBLW010000274.1 GCA_902795625.1 uncultured Lachnospiraceae bacterium
CGACATGGATTACTGCTACAACATCTACGACAACCCCGCGGAGTGCCCTGTCTCGAAGGATTACATCAAGACCGTGATGACCAAGGGACAGCGCTACTCACCGCTCTTCACGGCGCTCATGGCCCGTGACGAGTGCCGGGAGTATTTCGTAAAGAAGGTTCTCGAGCTCGCCGAAGGCGCATTTTCCTATGCATCCATCTGCGACGAGATTGACGCCATGGCCGCGGAGCAGGGCAACGAGCTCTCGCCCTACATCGCTTCCATGAAGAAGTCCTACAACAACGGCGGCTGGTACGGCAACGCGATCTGGACAAGCGTCGAGTATGTGGAAAATGCCCGTGAGACCATCCGCAACTTCGCCGCGCAGCGCGAGGATTACCTCATCGAGCAGATGTCCGAAGCCTTCGGCTACACGATCGACGAGCTTCTGAAAATGAGGCCGTGACACATTTTCCGGGGAACCGCGCCCGCGGCGCCCCCAATCTTCAACCAAGGCAGCACCGCTGCCGGGAGTCACTTCATGAAATGGATCCTACACTACATGGGCCGCTACCGGGGACGCGTCGCGTTCGGCATGTCGGTCAAATTCCTGGGAACGATCGGTGAGCTGATGCTCCCGTTCCTTCTCGAGTACATCATCGACGATGTGGTGCCTACCAACCAGGTCCGCATGGTCGTTCTCTTCGGTGTGCTCATGATCGTCACCGCCGTTTTAGTGCGTTCCGTCAACATCAACGCGAACCGGCGCGCGACCGCCGTCGCCCGCGACTGCATCCGCGACCTGCGCCACGATCTCTTTGAGACCACCGTGCACCTCACGGGTTCGCAGTTCGACTATGTGACGCTGCCGTCGCTCATTTCCCGCATGACCTCCGACACGTACAACGTGCAGAACTTCATCGGCATGATCCAGCGAATGGGCGTCCGCGCCTGCATCATGCTTCTCGGCGGCATTTTCATGGCTGTCCTGCTTGACCCGGTGCTCGCCCTCGTGATGGTCGGCATGGTGCCCATCATGGCCGGCATCATCCTCTTCATCTCCACGAAGGGTATCCCGATGTACCGCCGCGTCCAGGAGAAGGTGGACGACATCACCCGCGTTCTCCGGGAAAATATCACCGGCGTCCGCGTCGTGAAGGCCCTCTCCCGAGAGGAATATGAGACGCAGCGCTACGAGCGCTCCAACGACGATCTCACAACCACCGATCTCCGCACCGGCATCACGATGGCTCTTCCGAACCCGATCATGAACCTGTGCCTCAACATCGGTATGGCAACGGTCATCCTGATCGGCGCCAGCCGCGTCAACAACGGTCTCACCAAGCCCGGTGTCATCATCGCGTTTCTCTCGTACTTCAACATGATCCTGCAGGCCATCATGGGCATGAACCGAATCTTCATCCAGTCCACGAAAGCCGCTGCCTCCGCCAACCGTATCGGCGAGGTGATCGTTCTCGCGGAGGACGTTCAGCCCGTGCTCGAGATCGACGATACGACTCTGCTGCCCGCTCGCTGCCTCGACGCAGACGGCAACGCTCCCCTCGTGGTCTTCGACAACGTGAGCTTTGCCTACCCCGTGCTTCAGCAGGAGAAGGTGGATGAGAACAGGGAAAATGCGATCAGCAATATCTCCTTCACCATCAACCGCGGCGAGTCCCTCGGCATCATCGGTGCCACCGGCTGCGGCAAGACTACGCTTCTCAACCTTCTGATGCGTTTTTACGACGTTTCGGACGGTCAGGTATATTACAACGGCCGCGATGTCCGCACCTACGCGCCGGACGAGCTGCGGCGCACCATGAGCGTCGTGTTCCAGAACGACACGATCTTCGCCGACACCCTGCGGAACAACATCATTTTCGGGCGTGAGGTCACGGACGAGACGATGGCGCAGGCAGCCGCCGACGCCAACATCGCGCAGATGATCGAGGCGCAGCCCGAGCAGTATGACTACCGCGCGACGAAGGCCGGCGCCAACTTAAGCGGCGGTGAGAAACAGCGTGTGCTGATCGCCCGCGCCCTCGCCGGACACCCGGATCTTCTGATCCTCGACGACGCCTCCAGCGCCCTCGACTACAAGACCGACGCTGCGCTTCGCAAGGCCATCCGTACGAACTATCCGGAGACGACGACCATCACCATCGCGCAGCGCATCAGTTCCGTCATGAGCATGGACCGCATCCTCGTCATGGAGAACGGTCAAATGCTCGGCTACGGCACCCACGAGGAACTTCTTGCTTCCTGCGAGGTCTACCGCGACATCTACATCTCTCAGACAGGAGGTGACGCGAATGCCTCTGCTTAGCAACAAGACCGCACGGCCGAAGGACACGAAGGGCACGCTTCTGCGCCTTCTCTCCTACCTGAACGCCTACCGGGTTCCGATGGCGATCGGCCTCATCCTGTCCCTCACGGGCAACCTCTTCGCGCTCTTCGGTCCGAAGCTTGCCGGCAAAGCCATCGGCGCCATCGGCGGCGGCGCGGGAGAAGCGAATTTTTCGCGGATTTACTATTATCTGAAGCTCCTGATCCTTTTGTATGTGGGCTCCGCCGTGTGCACGTTCCTGCTCTCCGTCCTGATGATGAAGGTGGGTCGTTCCGTCGGCAAGAAGCTCCGAAGCGAAGTGTTTGACAAGCTGATGACCATGCCGGTGGGCTATTTCGACACGCACCAGACCGGCGACATCATCAGCCGTGTCTCCTATGACATCGACGTCATCAGCAACTCGCTCTCCACCGATGTGGTGCAGATCCTCTCGAGCCTGATCACGGTCATCGGCGCGTTCATCATGATGCTGACGATCTGTCCGCCTCTCGTGCTCGCCGTGCTGATCACGATCCCTCTGTCGATCTTCTACACCCGCTACATCACGCGCAAAGCCCGGCCGCTTCTGTCCGCGCGCTCCGCGATGTACGGCGAGATGAACGGCTACTCCGAGGAGATGTTCTCCGGCCAGAAGACTATCCAGGCCTACGCCCACGAGAACCTCACCCTTGAGGAGTTCGATGTGATCAACGAGAAGACGTGCGAAGCATTTTTCAATGCCGACTACATCTCCTCGAAGATCGGACCTTCCATCGGATTTATCAACAACCTGTCCCTCGCGCTGACGGCAATGTTCGGTTCCATCTTCTACATGAAGAGCATCATCGACCTGAGCCAGATCTCGTCCTTCGTTCTGTACACGAGAAAATTCTCCGGACCGATCAACGAGGTCGCGAACATCGCCAACGAGATCCTCTCTTCCCTGGCCGCTGCCGAGCGCGTGTTCAATCTCCTGAACGAGTCGGATGAGATCGCCGATCTCAAGGACGCCGTCGAGCTGACCGACGTCCGCGGCGAGGTCGAGCTGGAGGACGTCAACTTCTCGTATCGTCCGGAAAAGCCGATCCTGCGCGACATCAACATCCACGCCGAGGCAGGAAAAATGATCGCCATCGTCGGGCCAACCGGCTCCGGCAAGACGACCATCATCAACCTGTTGATGAGATTTTACGAGCCCGTGTCCGGACAGATCTATGTCGACGACACGCCGCATGAGCATTTTACGATGGAGTCGCTGCGCAAGGCGTACGCCCTCGTCCTTCAGGACACCTGGGTCTTCCACGGCACCATCTACGACAACATCGCCTACGGCCGCATCGGAGCCACCCGCGACGAGGTTGTGGCCGCTGCGAAGGCCGCCCACATCCACCATTACATCATGTGCCTGCCTCAGGGCTATGACACCGTGATCACGGAGGACGGCGGCAACATCTCGAAGGGCCAGAAACAGCTGCTCACCATCGCCCGCGCGATGCTCTATGACGCGAAGATGCTCATCCTCGACGAAGCCACCAGCAACGTCGACACCCGCACCGAGCGCCGCATCCAGAAGGCAATGCGCACCCTGATGAAGGACAAGACCTGCTTCGTCATCGCCCACCGCCTCTCGACCATCCAGAACGCCGACACGATCCTCGTGATCGGCAACGGAACCGTCGTCGAGGCCGGAACCCACGAGGAGCTGATGGAGAGGAAGGGAAG
>CADBLW010000275.1 GCA_902795625.1 uncultured Lachnospiraceae bacterium
GATTTCGAGACCGTGCCGTTTGTCAACATGTACGGCCAGTACCGGAACGTAACGAGCGACGATTTCGAGGAGTACAGTTTCTATGCGGAGCCGTATACGACCGCTCCCCGGATCATGAACCTGGGGATCGATCCCACGGGGCTTAAGGAGGATGACATCATCATCCCGTTCTTCCTCAAGGGCAAATTCTCCGTGGGAGATACGATGGAACTGAAGTTCGGCGACAACGTGTACCGGCTGAATGTGACGGGGTACGCGGAGGATCCTTATTTTTCGTCGTCGATCAATATCACGACGTACTACTGCTACCTGTCACAGACGATGCTTGACCGCATCACGACGGACAATCCCGCGCAGGCCGGGTGGGGCACGGTCTACCGCGGTGTTGTGGACGGACAGGCGCTTTCGGACGGTCTGGAGACCATGACGGTGGAGAAGGAGATCTGCGAGAGATACCTTGAGCTGATCTCGCCGACTGCCGAGGCCAACCCCGACAAGAACTATGCGAATTACTCGTCGATTAACTGGCACATGATGCGCGGCGGCGCGCAGTTCCTGCCGCAGGTTGTGATGGGCGTGGTGCTGATGTTCGGCGTGCTCACGCTGACGATCGCATTTATCATCATCACCCACGGCGTTCGGAATTTCATCGTAAGGAACATGAAAAATACCGGCGTGCTGGAGGCGGCCGGATACACACCGTCGATGCTCCGACTTGCGCTCGTGCTGCAGATCATGCTGGTGGCGCTGATCGGGTCGATCCTGGGGGTAGCGCTCGGAGTCCTTACGAGCGGAGCGTTCGGGGACATCGTAAGTGGCGTGCTCGGACTTACGTGGAACCAGCCGATCCATTGGCCGGTGGCGGCGCTCACGGTTGCGGGCATGGTCCTTGTGACATTCCTGATCGCGATGCTGATCGGCCGTGCATATAAGAAGATCACCGTGCTGGATGCGCTTCGCGGAGGCATCAACACGCACAACTACAAGAGGAATCATTTTCCGCTGGATAAGAACAGCCTGCCGCTTCCGGTGGCGATGTCTTTGAAAAATACTTTCGGAAACGTGCGCAACAGCATCCTCCTCATGGTGATCGCAGCGCTTCTCACGATCGCGATGACCGCAGGCTTCGGCATGTACGAAAGCTTCGGCGCGAAGCCGGAGTCGCTTCTGGAGATCATGGGCATGGAGGGCGGCAAAGTCTACGTCTCCAACGGCGATGTCTCCTTCGCGGATGAGTATCGCAAGATCGACGGTGTCACGAACGTATTGCTGCAGAAGGGCTTCGAGCCTGTGGTGATCCATGGCGACAAGGAAAAATCGGCATTTACGTACGTGGTGGACGATGTGAACCACCGTATGTACCTGAAGCTTCTGGAGGGCCGTGCGCCCATCCATGACAACGAGATCATGATGACGCAGGCTTTGGCGGAGGATATGGGAGTTTCGATCGGGGACGTGGTTACCGTGAAGAACGGCTCGAAGACCGTCGACTATATCGTCACGGGATTTGACCAGAGAATGGAGCGCATGGGCCGCACCATGAACCTGACCATCGAGGGCGGAAAGAAGCTCCTTACGGATATTCCGAGAATGGACATTCTCATCTATGCGGAGGAAAATGTGTCCTTCGAGACGCTGGAGGCGAAGGTCAAGGAGATCGCAGCGGCGCACGGGGACGAGGAGTACGTCATCATCAACTCGGACAAGAACATGAACTCCACCATGGGAACCGTCTCGTCTGCGCTTCGTATGGTATGCATCATCATCGCGGTAGTCACGCTGTTCATCGTCATCTTCACGGAGGCGTTGATCATCCGCGCGAAGATCACGAGAGAGTGGCGCTCCATGGGCATCAACAAGGCCCTCGGCGCTACCGGCGGACAGCTGATCCTGGAAATCATGCTTTCGAACGTTCCGGCGCTGTTGATGGGCAGCCTTCTCGGCGCACTGGTGTCGGATCTCGCGGGACAGGGGCTGTGCAAGGGTATCTTCTCCCTGTTCGGCCTAAAGAAGATTGACTTCTACACGCCGCTTCACTGGAAGGCACTGACGGTCGTCAGCATCGTGGTCGTTGCGGCAATCACCTCGGCGATCATCGGCCTGCGTGTCCGGAAAATGAAGCCGGTGGAGATGATCACGGAGGAGTAACAGGGGTTGTATTGTTCCCGGCATTTTGCTATTATCAGTGTGTAGCAATACCGTCACCGGAACGGGACGGAGAAGCGGGAGGAAAC
>CADBLW010000276.1 GCA_902795625.1 uncultured Lachnospiraceae bacterium
ACTGCTTGGCCGTATGCCTTCAGCTGTAGGATACCAGCCTACACTTGCATCTGAGATGGGTGCGCTCCAGGAGCGTATCACATCGACCAAGAACGGTTCGATCACATCGGTTCAGGCAGTATACGTTCCAGCCGATGACCTTACGGACCCCGCTCCGGCAACGACATTTGCCCACCTCGACGCGACGACCGTTTTGTCCCGTTCCATCGTGGAGCTCGGTATTTACCCGGCCGTTGACCCGCTCGATTCGACGTCCCGCATCCTTGATCCGCGTGTGGTCGGCGACGAGCACTACAAGGTGGCGCGAGGCGTGCAGGAGATCCTTCAGAGATATAAGGAACTTCAGGATATCATCGCGATCCTCGGTATGGACGAGCTTTCCGAGGATGAGAAGCTTCTCGTGGCGCGTGCCCGCAAGGTACAGCGTTTCCTGTCCCAGCCGTTCCATGTGGCGGAGCAGTTTACCGGTCTTCCCGGCAAATACGTCCCGCTCTCCGAGACGATCCAGGGCTTCAAGGAGATCCTCGAGGGCAAGCACGATGACATTCCGGAGAGTTATTTCCTGAATGCGGGCGGCATTGAGGACGTTGTGGAGCGCGCGAGAAACCGCGAGTAACCCGCGGCGTGCGAACGTGTCCGACGATATGTGCCGAGCCGGCGGAATGCCGCAGCGGCAATGAAAGATGAGTGAATTATGGCTGACGAACGATACATCCGGCTGAAGGTATTTTCCCCTCAGAGAGTTTTCTTCGAGGGTGATGCCGATCTGGTCGAGTTTACGACAACCGAAGGCGACATCGGCGTGTACAAAAACCACGTTCCCCTGACGGTCGTGGTGGCGCCCGGTGTGCTGCGCATCACGAAGGACGGCGAGACGCAGGAGGCGACGCTTTTGGACGGCTTTGCCACGATCCTGCAGGATGAGATCATCATTCTGTCGGAGGCGTGCGAGTGGCCGGACGAGATCGATGTCCACCGCGCCGAGGAGGAGAAGATCCGTGCCGAGCGCCGGTTGAAATCCGAGTCGTCCATGAGCCTGGACCGCGCGGAGCTGTCGCTTCGGAAGGCTTTGATCCGGCTTCGGCTGGCCAATAAAGAATAACAGAAATCTGAGGAAACGCCGGAGGCATCCGGAAACGCGGATGATCAGCGTTTGCCGGAAAATGCCGCAATTCGGCGTTTTCTTTGTTCTTCGGAAAATATACTGCAGCCCCACAGGGGCGGATCGGAGGCGGTATGGCACTTGTTATCATCACGGGATTGTCGGGAGCCGGCAAATCGGTTGCCATCAATGCTCTCGAGGACATGGGATATTACTGCGTCGACAATCTTCCGGCGAAATTTCTTGTCAGCTTTGCCGACCTGTACGGCATGACGGACAACAAGGAAGAGAAGAAGATTGCGACGGTGGTTGACATCCGCGGCAAGGATACCTTCGGGGATTTCGACCAGGCCATGGACGAGCTGAGCCGCAGAAAATACCCGTATCGCATCATGTTCCTGGACTGCGACACGCAGGTACTGCTGCAGAGGTACAAATTCACCCGCCGCAGGCACCCGCTGATGGAGGACAGCAACCTTTCCATCGAAGATGCGATCGCCCGGGAACGTGAATGGATGAAGCGCATCCGCATCCGCTCGGACTATCTGATCGACACGTCGACGATCAAACCGGCCCAGCTTCGGGAGCGCATCATGAGCATCCTGTCCGAGGAGCCGGAGTCGGATTCCATCGTACTCCGGAGCGTTTCCTTTGGCTTTAAGGAGGGAATTGCCGGCGACGCGGATCTTGTGTTCGACGTTCGCTGTCTTCCCAATCCGTACTATATTGAGGAGCTCAAGGACCACACCGGCCTGGAGGCGTGTGTGCGGGATTATGTGATGAGTTTTCCGGAGAGCCGGGAGCTTCTGGAGCGCATCCTGTCGCTGATCGACTACCTGATCCCGCTGTACCGCAAGGAGGGAAAGCGCGAGCTTGTGGTGGCCTTCGGATGCACCGGCGGACAGCACCGATCGGTGTGTTTTGCGGAAGCCCTTGCCGCGCATATGCGGGAGACGGGGCAGCGTGTGGTGGTGAAC
>CADBLW010000277.1 GCA_902795625.1 uncultured Lachnospiraceae bacterium
CCGTGAAGCCATCGACGTGGGTCTTCAGTACGTCAATAATGACGCATGCTACCCGTCCCTGATCGTTGTCGGACAGATCATGAGCGCGCTGCAATCCGGCCGCTATGACCTCAACAAGGTTGCAGTCATGATCTCCCAGACCGGCGGCGGCTGCCGTGCCACAAACTATATCGGATTTATCCGCCGTGCCCTTGCGAAAGCAGGCATGGGACATATTCCTGTCATCTCCATCAGCACAAGCGGCATTGAGAAAAACCCCGGACTTGAGTACACGCCGAAGCTTCTGATGAGTGCACTTGAGGCGCTGATCTACGGCGATATCTTCATGCGCGTATTGTATCGCACACGCCCGTATGAGCTGATCCCCGGATCCGCGAACGCTCTCTACGAAAAATGGAACGCGATCTGCGCGAAGGATGTTGTCAAGGGACATCTCCACAAGTTCAAGAAGAACTGCCGTGATATCATCCGCGAGTTCGACGAACTGCCGCTCATTGAAGGTTTGAAGAAGCCTCGTGTAGGCGTGGTCGGCGAGATCCTCGTCAAATTCCTTCCCACCGCCAACAACCACCTTGTTGAACTGCTGGAGCAGGAAGGCGCAGAGGCCGTATGTCCCGATCTTCTCGACTTCTTCCTCTACTGCTGCTACGACTGCAATTTTAAGTCGGAGTTCCTTGGGAAGAGCAAGAAGGAGGCAAGATACAACAACCTTGCAATCCGTCTCATAGAATGGTTCCGCAAGCCCGCAAGAAAAGCTCTCGCGGCAAGCAAGCGGTTTACGCCGCCTTCACATATCAAAGAATTGGCCGAAAAGGCTGAACCGATCGTTTCCGTAGGCAACATGACCGGCGAGGGATGGTTCCTCACCGCGGAGATGCTCGAACTCATCGAGGAGGGCGCTCCGAACATCGTGTGTACACAGCCATTCGCATGTCTTCCGAACCACATCGTCGGCAAGGGCGTGATCAAGGAGCTTCGTCTCCGCCATCCCGAGTCCAACATCGTGGCAGTCGACTACGATCCCGGTGCCAGCGAGGTCAACCAGCTGAACCGTATCAAGCTGATGCTCTCCACGGCTCAGAAACGTCTAGCCGCAACAAAAGAGTAAAAAATCGCCCCCGCAGTCATTGCGGGGGCATTGTTGTCTCTATTCAGCATTTCCGGTACCGGTATTGCCTTGTTCCGGCGTACCGTAATTCCAATGCAGTCTTATTCCAGCATTCCGTAGTACCAGCCGGTCACACCGTCTCTCTTGATCAGTGTACCTCGCGAAGTCTCCAACACAACGGATACTTCATCCTCGAAGGTCACCCTGAGTTGGTAATCCGTGTAATCTTCCGTGTAAAGGAACCCGTCGGCGCCCTTCTTCAGAAACACCTTGGGTATCCAGTAATTCTTCTCCGTCTTCTCCTGTCTGCAGTAGCACATGTCACCGGAGGTCTGAAGGATCTTGACGCGGTTGTCCGGCTCCTGGATCAGATGACGCTCCAAGCCGGCATTCTGGCTGTTCAGCGCCTTCTTCTTCGGAAAATCATCGACACTCACAAACGAGAAGTCCTCGGAATCGCAGTTCGGAATGATCAATGCGTTCATCTGTCCGTCGCGAAGAACTGTCATGCCTCCGTCCACGCAGATGATCTTGCGAGCTCGCTGGATGATCGGGTTCGCGCAGCGCTTGTACTCCTTGTACCGAAGTGTCGGCCAGTGTCCGACAACAACGTATCGGTCGAAGGAAAAGCCCTTGCTCAGGAACGCGTCCGCACGGTACACATCTCTGGGTTCCATCTCCGCGATATCTCCGGGCAGGATCTGCGCATGGGCAAACACAAAATTCGGCGTCTCGATCACATGGGGAAGATTCATCAAAAACTCAAGCTCCGCGGCATACACCTCGCGAAGTTCAAGCTTAATCGAGTGCATGTTCACATCCGGAGCAAGGCGGATGCCAAGCTCGGCGCACATGTCACGCACGAGAGAATGATTCCTTAAAACATATTGCAGAAGCTCATGGTTGCGATCCGCGCGGAACACCTCGCGGCTCAGAAGATCCATGTCGCCGGTCACGGCAAATACTCTTCTGCTTGCCGAAAGCTCCATGATATACCGAAGCGTCCGAAGGCTCTCAGGGCCACGTTCCACAAGGTTTCCGAGGAGGATCAGATAATCCTCACGCGTGTATTTCGCCTTCTCCAGAAGGCGTGTAAACGCGTCGTAGTTACCGAGAATATCGCTGATCACGATGATCCTGCGGTTGTTATCCAGTTTGGGTTGAAAAATCTGTATTGCCATAGTTTCCTACTTGATCCGTTTTGCCACAATGATCAATCGACCGTCATCATTCGGCTGATCGTGGTAACAGGTGGAAAGCGTGATCAGCTCATCCCCCCATACCACCTCGAGGTCGGACTTATACCGGGACATCTTTTTGATCTCACTCACGTAGAGTTCAAACTCATCCTTGGTCAGAACTCCGCCGTAGGTATGATACCGGAAATGACCGCTCGAGATGCTGTAGATCTGCGTCTTGCAGACAGCGAAGATCTCATATACTCCCTCGCTGATCGCGGTGTTGAAGTATATGTACTTGTGCTCGTTATAATAATCCTCATGCATGTACTCCGGCAGCGTGCCGAAGGCGCTTCCGTCGTGCATGTTGTGTGCGTAAATGATATAATTCTGGCTCTCGCCGAGCTTGGTCTGCTTATCCAGGAAAGGCGTGCCGCGGGTCTCGTAGCTGCCGCTGAAGTTGCGGTACAGATAGTACTCAATATTCTTGGGCGTGAACATTACCGGCAGACTGATTCTCGTATCCGGGATCTCGATATATCCGAAGCAGTCGGGGTTCGCGGAGGAAAGATACCGGTACTGCTCCTTCCAGCGGTCCGAAACGACCGTGGAAAATCTCTTCTTCGCCGTCGACACGATCGTATAGTCGCCCTCATCCGGGAAGGAATATCCGAGGACAAAACCCGGCTCATCCAGCGAAGAAAGATCAACGTTGGAGGCGATGCCGCCGTCCATGTTCGAAACGATCTCGTCCTGCTGCTTGCTGTATTGATAGCCCTTGTAATAGTACCAGGTGATCTCAAGGATGCACACGACGAAGACCATCGAGGAGATCAGAAGCACAATGTTCATGATCCCGTTCGAACTCCGTCTCGACAGTGTCTGTTTGCGCGCTGCTTCTTCCGATTCCTGCAGGATCGCTTCTCTTCGCGCAAGCACATCGGCGCGCGCGATCTCCTGCGCTTTGCGGCGCACTTCCTTCTTCTCACTCAGGCTGAGATGTTCGTCCATGGCATCCTCCTTTCCCGTCTCTAACTTAATAATATACCACAAAACCTCGGATTATTCCACTTCATTTTTCCATATATCGTGTTTTACGACTCTTTTGTACTCATTTTTACGGAAAATTCAATGCTTTGTCACGTTTTTTGTGTAGTATTTTCCAAAGCAATATGGTACAATGCTTTCGGTGTATTTTCCACATCAAACGAAAGGAGTTTTTCATCGTATGATTTATTCTCACGAAGTAGAAAACATGTGTACCGTTGCACAGGGCGTACATCACGGCTGTGCTCCGATTCCTGAGGAAGCCAAGTGGGTTCAGGCTAAGGAAGTCAAGGACATCTCCGGTTTCACCCACGGTGTCGGCTGGTGCGCACCTCAGCAGGGTGCCTGCAAGCTCTCTCTGAACATCAAGGAAGGTATCATCCAGGAAGCATTGGTTGAGACCATCGGCTGCTCGGGTATGACCCACTCCGCAGCAATGGCATCCGAGATCCTTCCCGGTCTTACCGTGCTCGAGGCTCTGAACACGGACCTCGTATGTGACGCAATCAACACCGCTATGCGCGAGCTGTTCCTTCAGATCGTTTACGGCCGTTCGCAGAGCGCATTTTCCGAGGACGGTCTTCCGGTCGGCGCAGGTCTTGAGGACCTCGGCAAGGGTCTCCG
>CADBLW010000278.1 GCA_902795625.1 uncultured Lachnospiraceae bacterium
ACTTCCGATACGATCGAGCAGCGCGTCAACACCGTAGGACCTTCGATCTTCGGCGTTGAGACCAAGATCGTCGATCCTGAGACCGGCGAGGAGCTTCCTGACGGCGTACCGGGTGAGTTCTGCGCACGCGGTTACAACATCATGAAGGGTTACTACAAGATGCCTGAGGCAACAGCCGCAGCTATCGACGAGGACGGCTGGCTCCACTCCGGAGACCTTGCGCTTCGCCGCCCCGAGGACCACTACTACAAGATTACCGGTCGTATCAAGGATATGATCATCCGCGGCGGTGAGAATATCTATCCGAAGGAGATCGAGGACTTTCTTTACACCTACGAAAAGGTGAAGGACGTACAGGTCATCGGTGTTCCGGACGCGGACTACGGCGAGGAGATCATGGCCTGCGTAATCCTGCAGGACGGCGCAGAGTGCACCGAGGACGAGATCAAGGATTATGTGCGCACGCACATGGCAAAGCACAAGGTACCCAGATATGTTGATTTCGTCTCCGAGTTTCCTATGAATGCAGCAGGCAAGATCCTGAAGTACAAGATGCGTGAAGAAGCAGTAGAAAGACATAATCTTCACATCGCCAATAAGATCGAGACAGCATAACGGATTCATAACGATACAGTAGGACATCACGCTCGAATTATAGTAATGACGGCTGATGGTCAAACTAACTCCAAGCAAAATAATAACGGCCGAAGGGCAAACTGGTCAAGGCAAACAAAAGTGGCCGAAGGGCAAAACAGTTCCGAGGCAAACAAGGATGGCCGATAGGAACCTTGCCCTTCGGCCACCTCTTTGTCAAAAGGAGATTTGCTCTTCGGCCGCCATAACTATTGTTGAATTAGGTAGTTGACAATTAGGGTTTCGTGTAGTAATATACAAAAGCGGTTCGCAAGAACCAAACAAATAGGGGTATAGTTCAGCTGGTAGAATAACGGTCTCCAAAACCGCAGGTCGTGGGTTCGAATCCTACTGCCCCTGTCGAAGGACCAATGTCGGGTTGCCGAACGGCAATGCGCCGTTGGTCTTTCGTGTTATATGGGATTTTACGGGTTGGAGAAGGAAAGGGAAGTTTCCCGGAAAGGAACGTTACATGGGGTACGCTGAAGAATTTATGTGTGTCAAGCAGTTTCCGGATCTCTACGAGGCTTGTATGGCCGCCGGAGAAGCATTTGAGGAAAGCAGACAGGACGATGTGCTGAAGAATATCCACAAGGCTTTTGATGAGATGAAAAATATACTGGAAGAGCGTTCCGGAATTAAGGCACATATCCTTCTCGGGGAAGAGGGGACATTCCTGTCCGATCTTTCCAAGCGGAATTATGAGATGTATTCGTCGACTGAGCCCATCGAGGAGGAAGATCCCTGGGAGGCTTTGAAGGAAGCCGAAACGAAGAGCAAGGCCGTCGGCTCAGAGTATGCGAACAACGCATTTTGCGCGCTTCAGGAGGAAGTCTCCAAGTTCGCAAAATACTATGTGCGCGGTGCGCGTCCGAATTCTATCGAAGAGGCGAAAAGCACAGTAACTGACGGTTTCCATTTGAGTCGCAAGGACCGCAACAAAACGGATGACGCGTTCGGCATCATCGCGTCCGGCGGAATGCTTCTCACGGGCATTGTTTTGCTGATCATTTCCGCTGTCGGCGGAAGATCGCAGCTGATGATGATCGGACTTGTCTTCATCGTGTTCGCAGCTGTTCTTGTAGGTTTGAGGTTTGTGAAGAAGAATTAGAGACCGGGTAGGTAAGGTATGTATCGGATCATCAAAACGGACGGCATGGCGAAGCGCGGTGAGTTAACGACAGTACACGGGGTCATCCAGACACCTGTGTTCATGAATGTCGGAACGGTCGCCGCGATCAAGGGTGCGGTTTCCTCTCCGGATCTGGAGGGGATCGGAACGCAGGTTGAGCTGTGCAACACATATCACCTGCACGTGCGCCCCGGGGACGAGATCGTGCGCGCCTGCGGCGGTCTGCACCGTTTTATGAACTGGAAACGGCCGATCCTGACGGATTCCGGCGGCTTCCAGATATTTTCACTTGCGGGTCTTCGGAAAATAAAGGAAGAGGGCGTGTCCTTTCACTCCCATGTTGACGGTCGGCTGATTTTTATGGGACCTGAGGAGAGCATGCGCATTCAGTCGAACCTCGGCTCGACGATCGCCATGGCATTTGACGAGTGCCCTCCCAGCACTGCGGAAAAGGAATACATCCGCAAGTCGGTGGACCGCACAACGCGCTGGCTGGAGCGCTGCAAGGCTGAGATGGACCGCCTCAACGCGCTGCCTGACACGGTCAATCCGTCGCAGCTGTTGTTCGGCATCAACCAGGGCGGTATCTATGAGGACATCCGGATCGAGCACGCGAAGCGGATCTCCGAGCTGGATCTGCCGGGGTACGCGGTAGGAGGACTTGCGGTCGGCGAATCCCACGAGGAGATGTACAGGATCCTCGATGCGGCCGTTCCTCATTTGCCGCAAAATAAACCTGTGTACCTGATGGGAGTCGGAACGCCGGCGAACATTCTCGAGGGCGTGTCCCGCGGCGTTGACTTCTTTGACTGTGTTTATCCGACACGAAACGGACGCCACGGCCATGCATACACGAACCGCGGAAGGCTGAATCTGAAGAACGAACGGTACAAAACGGATGAGCGTCCCATCGAGGAGGGCTGCGATTGTCCGGCGTGCCGCAATCATTCCCGCGCATACATAAGACACCTGCTTACGTCGGGTGAAATGCTCGGACTTCGCCTAATGGTATTGCATAATTTGCGTTTTTATAATAGAATGATGGAAGAAATCCGCGACGCGATCGAGGCGGGCCGGTACGAAGAGTACAAGCGCGATAAGCTGGAGGGTTTTGCACTCGGCGCGGAAGACTGATACAGCTATGCCGTATTGCTTCGACAGCTGTCAGGAGAGAACAAAGCGGACAGAACGAAAGGAATTGAAAGTATTATGGATCATTTTTTGACACTTCTTACACAGACAGACGCCGGCGCAGGTTCACTTGTACCTATGGTGGTCATGATCGTGGTGTTTGTCGCGGTATTCTACTTCATGATCATGAGACCGCAGTCCAAGCAGGAGAAGAAGCAGCAGGCTCTTCTCGCATCACTTGAGATCGGCGACAGCGTATTGACGACGGCCGGTTTCTACGGCGTGATCATCGACATGGTGGAAGGGCAGGACATCATCATTGTCGAGTTCGGAAACAACAAGAACTGCCGTATTCCGATGAGAAAGAGTGCCGTTGTCGAAGTTGAGAAGGCCAACGCTGAGTAATCGGTAAAGACTTGATAACATTTTCCTGGGGTGTTCGATACCTCCGTCATTTTTGAACCTACAAATCGACATAAGGGATTCCAATATTTGCATGCGGATGTCAGGCCTCCTTAGCAGTGGAAGGCAGAAGTATGCGTGAGGTCACCCACCTGGCTACTGGCTGGGAGTCAAAAAGCGGAGCCGGCATCCCGGGATTTCAATGAAAAATCAGCAAACATTTGTTCGAACAAATGTTTGCTTTTTTCTTTTTTATATGGTATACTGTGTAAAATGTTTCTCAGTCGCCGATCCCGGTGAAATACTTCGGATGAGGATCGGCCCGGCATGCGACAATGAAGGGATGGTACACCATGTCTCTTACTTTTATTATCGGCAATTCGGTGAAGAAAAACCGCAGCGCGCTGCTCTCGATGATGAACGGAACCTGTGCGGAGAACGGCACGGGAAAGGAGCGCTCGAGGGTGTTCTTTTTCGTGCCTGAGCAGGCGAACCTGGAGGCGGAGCAGGAACTCACGGCGATGCGGGGCGGCGGTTGTGTGATGGATGTCGACATCGTAAGTTTCCGTCGGCTTTTACATCATCTTTTGGATGAGCTCGGAGACCGAATTCCCACGGTGCTGGATGATATCGGCAAGAGCCTTGTGCTTCGGAGGGTTCTCGCAGAGCATGCGGGGGAGCTTCCGAGATTTGGAAGCAAGGCAGGAAAGCCCGGTTTCATCGAGGAAGTGAAATCGCTTCTCTCGGAGTTCGTGAGATACGAGGTTACCGCGGATGTGCTCGAGGATGTTTCCGAGAGGACGGAGGACACGCTTCTTTCCGATAAGCTTCGCGAATTTTCCGTTGTGTACCGACAGTTCCGCGAGAAATGCGGTGAGACACAGATCACGGAGGACGATATTTACAACGCCATGTGTCCTCTTGTGAGAGAATCCGAGCGCATGAAGGGAAGCGTCCTGTTCTTCGACGGATACACCGGTTTCACGCCTACACAGTACAACCTTGTCGGGGAGCTGATGAAGATCTGCCGCGACGTTGTGATCACTGTGACTATGGATCCCGAGGAGCTGGAACCGTCGAAGGGAAAGACCGAATGCTTCCGCATGAGCCGTGAGACGATGGCGATGATGCAGCAAATGGCTGAGGAAAGCGGTCATACCGTGTCTGAGACGATCGTTTCGGAGAGAGACACGGAGTGTGTGCCGGAGCTTGCGTATCTCTCAGGATCTATTTTCCGACGTGGAAAGCTTCCCTATGCGGGGGAGCGTACGGATGCGATCCGTCTTGCGTCCGCGCCGGATCGGGAGGCCGAGGTGCGCTACGTCGCCGGGGAGATCGTAAAGCTGGTGCGCGGCTATTGCGATGAAGCAGAGGAAGGTGCAGTAAGCGGCAGCGACGGAACGGGAGTCCTGTGCCGTAATGAGAATCCGGAAGGCACAGGAAACGATGCGGGCAACGGAGCGCAGTACCGCGACATCGGCATCATCTGCGGAGATGTGGAAGGATATTCGGAGTTGTTCCGCAGGGCATTTTCCGAGGCGGGAATACCGTTTTTCCTCGACCGCACGACGGAGATCACGGACAACTGTCTTGTGGATTACATAAGAAGCCTGCTGGGCATGGTTTATACGGACATGCGCCCTGACGTATGTATGCGCTGGCTGAAGAATCCGATCAATAAATACGATACCGATCAATTGAATTATCTGGAAAATTTCCTGATCGCGAGGGGAATTCGCGGCCTCTCCGTATGGAAACGCGGACTGCAGGGCGATTACGGCGGAAAGCGTGTCACGAAGGCCGCGGAAAGCATCGCGCTGGCTGAGGAGATTGCGAAGATGATCATGCCCTTCGCTGAGGTGATGGGGAGCGCGTCGACGGGTGTGCGTGAGAAGACGGAGGCGTTGTATCGTTTCCTTATGCAGCGCAACGTGTTCAAGACCATGCAGGAGCTGTCGGATTCCATCTGCGATGAACCGGTTCCGTGGAGCCTTCGCAGGGCGGCGGAGTGCCGTGCGATCTATAAGGCTGTGACGGAACTGTTTGACCGTCTTTACACGCTGCTTCCAGAGGAGAAGATATCACTTCGAGATTATACGGAACTGCTTGAGGCAGGCTTTGCCGAGATGAGACTCGGCGTGATCCCTCCGGAGCCGGACTGCGTAATGATCGGTGACTGCAAGCGGTCCCGCATTCCCACTGTACGATATCTGTTCTTCATCGGCCTGAACGAGGGCTATGTGCCCGGCTCGGGGCACGGCAGTGAGCTTTTGAACAGCAAGGAGCGGGAGCTTCTGAAGAGTGAGTTCAGCCTTACACTCGCGGACACGGAGAAGGAAGCCGTGGACGGTGAGGAGTTCAACATTCTCCATGTTCTCCAGAAACCGACGGAGAGACTGATCCTCACGTGGTCCATGACTGACGGAGAGGGCAAGAAACTGTCCGAGTCCTATGTGGTGCGCAGGATACAGAGGCTTTTCCCTTATCTGACTGTTACTGGCACGGAGACGCGCAGGAAGACATTTTTCGACCGCATCGCCGTGGACGGAGGCCTGGAGGAGCTGCTCGGACGATATCGCGAGGCTGTCGGTGCCGCTACGGAAGGTACAGGACATCCAGCGGCAGGTTCGGCTCACGGTGTTGTCGGAAATCCTACAGCGGATGG
>CADBLW010000279.1 GCA_902795625.1 uncultured Lachnospiraceae bacterium
GAGCTGCGCAGTTGCGCTGACGGCGCTTCGCATCCTTGAGCGCGATCCGTCTCTGCCTCTCAAGCTGCAGGCAATCTCCCAGAGAGCGCGCAAGGGACTTCTGGATCGCGGCATCCGGATCCGCATGAGCGACACGCCGATCCTCCCAATCTACACCTACGATACCGACACGACGCTGATCCGCGCGAAGCAGCTCTACGACGCGGGAGTCTATGTCAACCCGGTGCTTCCGCCTGCAACGGCGCCCACCGAGTGCCTGTTGCGCACCAGTTATATGGCGTCGCACACGGAGGCTTTGGTAGACGAAGCAGTGGAGATCATCGCGGATGTTTTGAGCAAGCCCGCGGTGCTGCAGTAATCCGGTCCGTTAGGAATCCGGTTCGCAAGCAATACGGTTTGCAAGTAATACGGTATGTACGTAATACAGTTCGCAAGTAATACAGTTTAGAAATACAGTACATATGAATACTAACGGTTTCAAGCCGGCAGTCTGAGATGGATTGCCGGCTTTTTTGTCGTGAAAGCCGCATAAAATAAGGGCTTTCCGAAGTGGAGCACAGACATTTTCCGAAGCGCTTTAAAAGGTTTGAAAAAAGAATCGGAAAATGTATTGACAAGAAACTGTACTAGTCGTATAATACAGTCAACCGTATTACATGACTAATACGGTTTGAATGTGGGGAACGGAGTAACGTGCACGTACAAAGACTGGTTAGGGTTTGGCAAGGATCCGGCCAAACAGAAGGAAACGGAAACGAACATGATTTCATTTGACACATTTAAACCGGGAGACGGAACGCCGATCTATCTGCAAATTCTCCTGTTTATCAAGCGCGGTGCCGTCGCGGGAACGATCCTGGACGGCGACGAACTGCCGTCGAGGCGCGTTCTGTCGGCGCTTCTGGGGATCAATCCGAACACGGTGCAGAAGGCGTTTCGAATGCTGGAGGACGAAGACTTAATCGAGTCGCAAACGGGGGCGAAGAGTACGATGAAACTGAATGATGAGAAGATCGTGAAGCTTCGGGAGGATCTTCTGAGGGAGGATATCCGAAGCATCACGGAATCGCTTAGGCAGATGGGGATCACAAGGGAAGAGGCAGTTCGGTTGATCGAACAGTTCTGGGATGAAGAGTGACGGGGGATTGGCCATGAATACGGATAATGAGTTGACGGACGAGGGGATCACGGAGGAAGCCGCGGAGGCCGAAATAACCGGGCGGACAGATGAGGCCGGACAGACCGAAGTGACCGGACAGAACCGATTTTTTAAGTGGATCGCCGCAGGATTTCCGCCCGGAGCACATATCCTGATTGAGATTATCGTAAGCGCTGTACTTCTTTGCTTTCTGGTTCTGGGGAGTATGCGGTTTTATCAGCGCATGGAAAATTGGGAAAAAACATCACAGGAAATGCAGGCAACGTATGACAGGATGAAAGAAGAGGCGTATGACAGGATGAAAGAAGCGACGGGCGTGGTCGGAGGATTTGTTGAAGTACGGTGGAGTGAGGAAGCATTTAAAAACCTGGATTACTTCCTCGAAGATTGCTTTGCCGTGTATCCGCTGCTGATCCTGTGGTGCGTATTTCTGGTAATCCTGCATTACGTTGGTTTCTACCGGGGAAGCAAAAGCGTCTATGTGATGAAACGGCTGCGAAGCAAGGCAGAGATGCATCGGCGGTGCCTGCTGTTCCCGATGGCATGCGCGCTGATCGGAACCGCCTATGTGTGGGTCATGATACGCTGCTTCATTCACATTTACAACAATGCGGAAATTTTTAAAACCGGTGTCGATACGGTTTCTGTTTTCGGAACGTTTTTGTAAAAGGGGGAACGAAGAATGCATAAAAATCTATCGGTACTCGCGCTGATGCTGCGGGTGAAGATGAAATGGGTGCTTGTCTCGATCACGTGCATGATGGTACTCAGCCTGGGCGTGTACACGGTGCTGGTGAGAACGAATTCATTTCGCCTCGGGAAAAGCTACGTTCTGTTTTTGGGTATCTTCTCAGTGGCATCATTTTTCACGGCGCTTGTCTGCACGGGTATCCTGTCCGCGCGCAGCACGAGACGGTATCTGCTGACGCGATTGCAGATATCCGAGCGGAACGTGTTACTGCTGGAGATCGTCGCGTGTTCACTGTTCTTCCTGCTTCTGTGGCAGGCAGAGATCATCACGCTCGGGCTTGCTGGACTGATCCAGAGTTCCTTCGAGTGGCACGAGGGCGGCCCGCAGGATATCGTGTTCGCCATGTATGGCAATAAGTTCTACAAGAGCATTGTGCCGATGTCGTCGGTCACGGGATGGCTGCACGGTATCGTGTGTGTGATCTGCGGAGGCGTGTCGTGTGCCTGCGTGTCAATGCACACCGGAAAGAGCGCATCCTTCGGGACGGGTATCGCAACCATGGTGTTTACCTCGATCATGTTTGTCAGCGGATGGGAACTGGAAAGTGTATTCTTTGTCGGATTGGGATTGCTGATCACGGTTGTTCTGACCGTGAAGCAGCTGCACGACGGAAAGGAAAGAACCGAAGATGAAGTGGCTGACTGCTGATAAATGGTACCCCGCGCGCTGGCAGGGGAGTGCCAACGAAAAGAAGCGCAAGTGGTATGTTATCGTCTCGCTTCTGGCGCTGTTGCTGACCATACTGTACAGCGTCGGATGTTTCGCGTATCGATTCCGTGATGACAAAAATCATAATGATACTCATGTCATGCTTGATTTCAAAGACGGAAACTATTATACGTGGGCATCTATGGGATCGACGCTTGAGTTTGAAAATTGTTCCTATGTCATTCCGGATGTTCCGCAGACGGAGACCAGAGTGAGAGTAGTGTATGAGCCGCTCCCCAAGTTCGATAAGCTGTTGTACGGAGCGTTCCCGCTCCTTCCGGTGGTCTTTGCGGCAACGGTGTTCATGATCATACTGAATTATCGAAGTTACAGGAGGCCTACGAAAGGGTTCTATGTGATGCGGCGGCTGCCGAACGGATGGGAGATGCATAAACGGTGTTTACTGCTCCCGCTCGCAGGATTACTTCTACATGTAATCATTTGCGTGACTGTGTGTTTCGTATGTTATCTTGTTTACTGGCATTGTTCACTTCCGGGAAGGCTGCCGATGTATACAACATTCAGATTTTGGAGGATATTCGCATGGTAGAGTTGAAAAATGTAGGGAAGCGTTACGGAAAGACAGTGGAGGCTCTTTCCGACATCAACCTGTCCATCGGTCAGGGGGAGATCATCGGGCTGTTTGGTGAGAACGGCGCCGGCAAGACGACGCTCATGAAGTGCATTCTCGGATTTCTCGGTCACACCGGCGAGATCCTTTTGGACGGGGAACCGATCGACCGCAGCAATATCGCGCGACTTTCGTTCGGCACCTGCGAGTTCAGCTTCTTCCCGGAGCTGACGGCGATGGAACACGCGGATTTTTACGCGGACCATTTTCCAAAGTTTCGTAAGGAACGGTTCCGCGGACTGACGGAGTTCTTTGAGTTCCCGGTCTACCGTCCGATCAAGAACCTTTCCATGGGTCAGAAGAGCCAGATCGAGGTGATCCTGGCACTGTCGCAGGGAGCGGATTACATTTTCCTGGATGAGCCGTTTGTGGGGCATGACATCTTCAACCGCGAGGATTTCTACAAAGTGCTTCTGGGCATCCTGGAGCCGACGGAGACGATCATCCTGTCCACGCATCTGATCGAGGAGGTGGAGGGATTTATCGACCGCGCCGTGATGATCCACAAGGGAAAGATCATCGGTGACGTTCAGGTGGCCGATATCGAGGAAAATGGGGAAACTTTAGTTGATTATGTGAAGAAGCTGTACGGATACGAATCCGACCGCGTCAGCCGCTCGCTGGAGATCATCACCGGTGAGAAGACGAAGCGGAAGAGTGAGGAGTGAGCTTTTGCAAGGGGGATTGCGATGAAACGGAAGGAATACTATTGGATCGGACGGCTCTTATGCCTGCTCGGATATCTGTTTCTGGCACTGAACGCGATCCTGAACCCGTGGGTGCCGACAGACGATTTCGAGAAGAAAACAGGGCAGTTATACTCGCTGCTTGACACATGGGTGTACCTGATCCCGATTGGATTTCTGATCCTTGCGATCACAGGTCGCAGGAAAATGGATATCGTGTGTACCGTGCTGGCAACGCTGTGTTGTGCTTCTGTATTTGCGGGATGGGTCGTTGAGCGGGACGGAGCTCCGAATATAGGCGGTCCTGCAACGATTCTATTGTTCCTTATAGAGAAACTGTTTCCTGAAAAAAACATGCTGGCGCTGGCTTTGATCGCAGCTGTACTGTACACGGGAGTTGCGGCGATCACTGCGGTGAGGGCATTTTCCGTCGGACGTTGGAAGGTGCCGCTTCGGATACTGGCAGTGTGTACGCTGGTCGTCATGATGTTCTATGTGTTCAGTGTGTTTGGGATGGTTGATGAGGGTTCGTTATTCCAACCGGTGCGGGATGCGCTCGATCAGTGGAGAAACAGCAATCCGC
>CADBLW010000280.1 GCA_902795625.1 uncultured Lachnospiraceae bacterium
GTGACCGTCAACCCGTCGAGATCGGCGAGCTGTACATTGTCCGCAAGATTGTATCTCTTGATATTGCCCTTGTCATCAAGGCCGCGGCTGTACACCGGAATGGAATTGTACCAGATCAGCAGCACAACGATCAGGATGGCTACGGGGATCAGAATGATCACGCCGAGCTCCAGGGCCGCTTTCAGTTTCGCGTTACGTCTTGCCTGCGCGCTTCGCTTCTTCGCCGCAAGCCTGTTCTCAATACTCATGGTAAACCTCCGCCCGCACCACACGGGTTGCTATTTCTATCGTCTGTTTACAGACTGAATTAGTGTATCACGATTCTTCGGAAAATGCAATGCAAATCAGTCGAAATTCATCACTGCAAGCAATGCAAAACTCCATCATCGCACTTCGCATCCGCCCCACTCCACAACGGTAAATCCGGTTCTCTCCGGCGCCGTCAGTTTCTGTTCCGGAATATCCACCGCTTTCCTGCCGGCGCGCCATGTCATAAACACGCGGATCACGGTGTCCGGCTGAGGCTTAATGAGCAGCTTTGCATTTTCCGTATAGGTTTCATTTTGGAAGCTGATGATATTGTAGGCGTTGTTCTCCATGTACGGAAGCCAGTACACGATGAATTCGTTGGCCTCTGCTCTCGTAAGCCCGAGCTGCGCCAAAGCATTCTCCAGAAACTCCGCCGTATCGCTTCCCTTCACGCAGAACCCTTCGGTCAGGTCGTAGTCCACATCGGACACGCCCTCCCAATACAGATACCTGTAGGTCTTGCCGGCGGCATCCGTGAGAGTTCCGTCCGGCTTGGCGGTCACCTGCCAGCCGTTTTCATACTTCGGGTATGTGGTGGTCAACCTGCCCTTAAAATCCAGCTGAACCATCACTTCCGTGGTCTCCTCCGGATAGAGGTAAAGCACAGGCTTTCGCACTTTCGGGTTGTTGAGATCATCTATCCATTCATAGATAAAAAATCCGATCAGAAGTACCGCCAGAATGCCGACCACAATCAGGAGTTTTTTCCTCCGTTTCAAAAACTTCTTGTCCTTTTCTTCCTCCTGTAATGCGCGGAGAACCCGCTGCTCCTCGGTCATGTAGTATTCGTCTTCCATTGTTTTGCCCCCTTTGTTTTTCTCTTCTCCTGCTGTTTTGTGCGTGTAATTGTCCTGCCTGAAGCAGCCTCTTCCCCTCGGCTGTCAATCGATCTCAAACTCCGGGATAAAGCTCTCGGAGGCGGTCCCTCCGACCTGGATGTACGCATTTTCCACTCCCAATGACCTTGCATACTCCACAACCTGATCGTACTCATAGCGCGTCAGTTTGCGGTTCAGTTCCCGGTACGTCAGCTCCCGCGCCGGCGGCGTGTACTGGTTCATGATACTTTGGAAAATGCGGTCCCCGTAGGTCTTATACAGATACTCCACCACCTTGAATGACTCGTCGCGGTGCCCGGGCAGCACCAGATGCCGCACGATCACGCCCCTCGTCATGTACCCATCCGCGTCAAAAGCAGGCTCCCCTGCCGCCTCGACCATCCGGGCGATGGCTTTCTTCGCGACCTCCGGATAATCCGGCACGTGGGAAAAATCTCTTGCCAGATCACTGCTCACATACTTCAGATCGGGAAGATAAATGTCGATGTCCTCCGCGAGAAGCCGAAGCGTCTCCTCCGTCTCGTAGCCGCTTGAGTTCCACAGGATCGGCAGCCGCAGTCCCTGTTTCTTCGCTATGGCAATGGTCTCCTTCACCGGCAGCGCCCACTGCCCCGCGGTCACAAGGTTGATGTTGGCAGCGCCCTCCTCCTGAAGCCGCAGCATTTCCCGCGCAAGCTCCTCCGGCGTGTACGCCCTTCCGGTGTCCCCGCCGCTGATCGCCGCGTTCTGACAGAAGATACAATGCAGCGGGCATCCCGCGAAAAATACAGCACCCGATCCGCGTTCCCCGCTCAGGCACGGCTCCTCCCACATGTGCAGCGCCGCCCGCGCAACGCGCATGGTGTCGCCGCAGCCGCACACTCCGGTGCGGACGGAACGGTCCACGCCGCAGCCCCGCGGACAGAGGTTACATTGTCCCATGGTGAGTTCGCTCATTGTGCTCTCCCGTCATCGCCAAAAGTTCGCCATTCCGGTTGCTGTGCATCGGTTCAATCCCGCGCACAGATTCCCGTCAGATCTTCATCGTGATCGTGATCTTCTCTTCCGCCGTCACGCTCGCGTGGCTGCCCATGAGAAGCGGCATCGCCGGCGGAAGATGTCCGATGTCTGCGTCCATCACGATCGGCACCCCGAACCCGCCGAGCACATCGGTGACGGCGCGGTACTGGTCGAGACCCATCATTTCCTGTCCGTAGCACAGAGGCCGTCCGATCAGGAAACCCTTCACGTTTGCAAACCACCCGGCCTCACGGAGCTGCCACAAAGCCCTGCGGATACTGAAGACATTCAGGTCGCAGGACTCGATGACCCACACGATCCCCTCGTCCTTATGCGCCTCCGCGTAGCCAACCGGATCCGCGTAGGGCGTGCCGCACAGAACCTGGAGACAATCCAGGCAGCCGCCGACCAGCCGGCCTTCAAACCGGACGGTCCCGTCTGTTTGTTCTACGCCAGTAGAACAATTGATATACTTGCGTATTCCCGCTGTCTGTACGCAGTTGTACGGCTCGTAGGGATGCTCTTCATCCTTCTTTCCGTCGGTGATCCCTTCCCACGCGTCGAAGCCACGGACCGTGTCGATCTTCCCCTGCATCAGGGCAATCGCGTCCTCGAGCGCCGCGTGCCACGGCTCCATGCCGAACGCAGCCGCGCTCGGCCCGTAGATACCGTATCCGCCGCATTTGGTAACATATGGGAAAATGAAATTCGTGATGTCCGAGTAGCCCATCAGAAGCTTCTTACGGCCGCCGCGGATCTTCTCCCAGTCCACGCAGCCGATAGTCTCACACATGAGCTCTCCGCCGCCGCAGGCCATCAGCGCGTCAATGTCGTCGCGGAGAAACATCTCCGTAAGCTCCGCCGCGTACTCCGCGGGCGGCGCCGAGATCCCGATGCCGTCACCACGGTAGCAGTTCGGCCCGAGCAC
>CADBLW010000281.1 GCA_902795625.1 uncultured Lachnospiraceae bacterium
GCGCCCATGCGGTCGTCGGACCCGTCGATCTTCATGCGGGCATCCGCGTCCGTCTTCGTCATCTCCGGTGTCTTCACGCGGCACACGAGAAATGCTCCGCTCGCCGACAGCTTGTCCAGCAGATACTCCGAAAGGTCGCTGCCTGACGCATCGTAGACCTTGATGACGTATTTTCCCTTGCCGCCGTAATAGGCGACCTTGTCGCTCTCGGACTTGAGTTCCAATTTCTCATAAACGCTCGTCACCTCGTAGGCACCGAGGTTCGTCTGCTGCAGCCGCAGCACCACCGTGGACAGCACCGGCGTAATCAACAGGAAGAACCAGAAGCCCGGGTTCCGGAACAGAATTTTACAGGTTGTTTTTATGATCGCTTTCATTACCGTGCACTTCTCCTTATTCTTCCTACCGCCAGATTCAGCAGTGAAAATACCGCAAACATACTCACCAGGATCACACTCGAGCTGGCGACATAGTCGCTGTGTCCCATCGTGGAAAGCTCGATGAGCGCCCGGTTCTCATGATAGATCGGGTCCAGATGCTTGAGCCAGTCAGGGTGCATCGAGAACATGTAGGTCTCGAAGCTTCCGCCGATGTAGCCGAGCACCCACACGATGCTGAAGGAAATGATGATCGACGCCAGCATGCTGTTCGTCAGCTCGTAGATCAGCATCTCCATTGCCGTCGCCGCCATGACCGAGAGCACCACGATCACCGCGGACAGCGCGATATTTCCCCAGTGGACGCCCATGATCACACCGCCGATCAGTGCCGCAGCACCGACGCCGCAGGATACGACCGCCACAAGCGGTATGAACCGCGCCAGGTATAGCTGGAGCACCGAGAGGTTCGACACGCTGAGTCTCTCATCGATCCGGTGCTTCTTCTCGTTCGAGAACAGGCCCGCCGCGCAGACGAGCGCGCACCAGCCGAAATACACGATGTAGATGATCCCGTAGTAGTCGGTGGAGTTCACCGCGGGAACGAAGAACGGCTGCTCGGTCTTGAAGCTGACCGCGGTGTAATCCCCGCTGATCACCCCGTTCACCATCGCGGAAAGCATGTACTGCAGCGTTCCGCTCTCCGTCTTCGAGTCCTGTGTCTCATAGATCGTGTAGCTGTCGCTTCCGAACTCCGCGAAGCAGGCAAGCTTATTGTCCTTGATCAGTTTCTCGGGCTCTCCGTCCCGGTATTCCACAAAAGTCACTCCGTTGTCCCTGCCGGCCTCGACGATGGCATCCATGTACCCGTCGAACACGCTGTTCTCCTCCACGCGGTATCCTACCGTGAACTGCCCGGCACCCTCATAGCTCTCCATCATCGCGGAAAATGCGCTCACCAGCACCGCGGTTACCACGATCGGACAGAGCACGTACAGAAGGATGTTCACAGGGCTTCGGAACATTATTTTCAGATTGTTTTTTATCAGATATCGAATCATTGTCAGTCTCCGTTGTTGCTTCTTTTTCCTCCCCCGCAATACCGGCCGCGGGGTTCTTGTCCGTGATCGGAAAATTCTTCCTCTCCCGTGTCACTGATCGCGCAGCTTCTTGCCTGTGAGCGTCAGGAACACCTCCTCGAGGGTGATGTTGTCGGTGTCGTTCGTGACAAGCTTCTTCAGCTCCTCGCTCGTTCCGATCGCGATGATCTTGCCGTTGTCCATGATGGCGATGCGCGTGCAGATTGCCTCGACCTCCTCCATGTAGTGGCTCGTGTAGATGACCGTCGCGCCGTTTTTGTTCGACTCCTTGATCTTCTCGAGGATGAAATTTCTTGACTGCGGGTCAATGCCCACCGTAGGCTCGTCGAAGATCAGAAGGTCCGGGTGATGCCCGATGGCGCAGGCAATGTTGAGGCGGCGCTTCATACCGCCGGAAAATTTCTTCGCGTAGTCGTTCTTCCGCTCGGAAAGCCCTACGTACGCCAGCGACTCATCGATGCGCTTCTTAAGCTCCTCGCCCTTGATGCCGTACAGCGACGTGAAGAGCTCCACATTTTCCCACGCCTTGAGACTTCCGTGGATCGCCAGATGCTGCGGAATGTACCCGAGCCGGCGGCTCAGCTTCTTCCGGTTCTTCCGAAAATCCTCACCCATGAACTCGATCCTGCCGAAGTCCGGCTTCACAATGTTGCAGATCATGTTCATGGTCGTGCTCTTGCCCGCGCCGTTGGGACCGAGCAGGCCGAAAATCTCGCCCTTCTTGATCTCAATGTTCAGGCTGTCCACCACCGCCCGATTGTCATATTTCTTAGTCAGGTCCTCCAGCTTCAGGATCGTCTCCGCTGCCTGATCTCCTTTGTTGAACAGTTCTTCCATGATTTTCCTCCGTATCGATTGCGTGCGCCTTCCGTCCGGTTTTGCCGGTTCGCGTTTGTCGTCCGGTTTTGTCCGGTTCGTGTCTGTCTTCGCCAGGGCTGCCCGCTCTTGTTGAGCATAGAATATCAGTTCCTCGGATAATGCGGTAGTGAGAAAAGAAACATTATCGACGTGACTTTCGTCACAATCCTGCACTGACAAAACGCACCCCCGGCACGGACCTCAAGAAGAGTCCTGCCGGGGATGCGCCAAGGGGGGTACTATATTATGAATATCAGAAGTCAACAAGGAAAATGCTGATATTGATCTGACGGAAGGAGCCCTTCGTCTCCATCTTCACGATCTTCGCGGTCAGGTATTTGCCGGCGTCCATCAGGCGGGAAAATACCGTGTTGTCGCTCTCCGGGACGTAGCCGATCTTGCGCTTCTTTCCGTCCAGCACAAGGATCGCCTTCTCGTCAAACTTGTTCTCCGGCTCGCGCTGCAGCCACAGCACATCACCGTTCTTCAGCTCATCCAGGATTGTCTTGTCGTTGATGTAACCCGTCCCGGCCACATACGTGTCGTACAGCAGGATCTCCTGCTTCAGCGGCTTGAGCAGTTTCTCCATGGAGGTCCCGGACACAAGCGCCACCGCATTGGTTGTTCCGATCATCAATTCATCTGCCATGTGTTTCGCGCCTCCCTCGCTGTATCCCCGCCGGCAAAGTCGCGTTCCTCAACATCCGCGACTTCGCCGGCGCTCAGGGTTACTTCATTCCACTGCGGCTTCGCTCCGCCGCATCTGCAACTATGCTCCTGTCATCACTGCGGCCTCAGTCCAGCGTCCACTGCAGCTTCGCTCCGCCGTCCGCCAGCATTTCCTCCAGCGTCGTCTGCAGCTGTCTGA
>CADBLW010000282.1 GCA_902795625.1 uncultured Lachnospiraceae bacterium
CCTCAGCTTCTTAAGCTGCCACAGGGGAGACAGGTCCGTTAACCGGTTGCCCGCCAGGGACAGCTCCTCCAGATTTTCCAGCTGCGTAAAATCACCGATGTCATTGATCTCGCCGACCGGCACCGTGCCGTTGATGCTCGGCAGGATCAGGTTGTATTTGTCGTAGGATCCCGCGTAGCTGATCAGGTGCACACCGTCCTTCTCGAACTTATCCCGCAATTCGGCGCCGTACACATACACCTTCTTGATGGATTTGGCGTTGCCCGACAGACCGAGCTGCCCCAACAGGGAATTCTCGTCGATCCTGTTCGCCGAATTGTAGTTGATATACACGATCGTCAGCGCAACCGCGATGACAGCGACCGCCGCGAGCGCCGAAAGCGCGGCGATCAGCTTGAAGCTTTTCTTCTGCTCCGGCGTGATCTTCAGCTCACTAAGGAATGGTGCTTCCGCCAGTTCTCTCCGGTACTCGGTCTCGTCATCGTATTTGTATTTTGAAACGCCCTGCTTGGTGCCGAGGATCATGCGCATTCCCGGCTCGAGCGTAAAACGGTCGAAGTATACCGGGATGATCTCCTTGTTGAGGGTCGCCGCGTATGCGATCACCTCCTGCATGGCAGACATGGTGTCTTCACTCAGGAAGCACACAACCGCCGCTGCCTTCTTCATGATCCGTTTCTCCCTGCTGCCGAGCTCCGACGTGTAATATACCTTCACCTTCGCGGAGAGGTCCTCGATCGCCTTCAGTGCCTCCTCCGCATTCTTCTCGTCGTAAACGGCCATCACAAATGCTTTTCGGTTTCCGCTGTACTTCTTCATGCGACACAACCTCCCTCTTCTCAACTGCACGGTCCGTTTCTCAACTTCCGGTTTCTCTGCTATCCGTTTCGCAGCGGTCTGTTTCTCCGCTGTCGCTGAGCGTCACTGCTTCAGGATCACCTCGATGCCCGCATCCACCAGAGGCTTCGCGGAGGACGCGAGCTCATAGCTGATATACACCTTGCGAAGCGATTTCATCCCCGCAAGCACTGAGATATCCGCATCCGCGGAGATCCCCACGATCCTCAGCGTCTCAAGCTTCGGCAACGCGCTTACCGCGGAGAGGTCGCTGAGCGGATTGCCCGACAGATCAAGGTAGGTAAGCCCCTGCAGCTTGGCAAGCTCTGCGGCCGACGTGATCTGCCCGTTCACCACGGCGAGCTGCTCGATGTCTTTCCCCTGAAACGCGGACAGATCCGTGAGTCCGCCGGCGGGGATGAGCTCCTCGCCGATGTACCATTTTCCGTCCTTCCGCACGATGGCGGAGGCGTCGGACACCATGCTGTTCCCGCATAGGAAAATGTATCTGTCCTCCGAGGCACGAAGCGCGATCACAAGCGCTGTCGCGTCCTTGAACGTGCTCACCGTGACCTCGGGGTTGGTCTCTGTGGAAATGATCTTCTGTGCAGGCGCCTGCTTCGACGCAGGCTGATTTTTCATGCGATAAATAAGAAAGCCCACCGCCGCCGCGAACAAAAGCATGAACACGACGGTCAGCACGTGCCACAGTGACAGCGATCCCCGCTTCTTCGACACAGCCGTCCCGTACCCGGTGACGCCGTCCCCGATCAGGGAATCCTCCAGACATGCCTCGATCGCGGCAACCGTCTGCGCGACATCGCTGAAGCGGAGCTTCTTCACTACAGATAACTGCAGTTCGAGATCCTCCGGGATCTTGCAGTCATCCAGCAGGACGACGAGCATTTCCTTCCGCTGCGAAACCGAGTAGTTGATCTCTCTCATACAGTTCTGCGAAGAGATCGCGTTGGCGGAGAGAAA
Source organism: uncultured Lachnospiraceae bacterium (assembly GCA_902795625.1). Classification (GTDB taxonomy): domain Bacteria; phylum Bacillota; class Clostridia; order Lachnospirales; family Lachnospiraceae; genus ISDg. The sequence continues at coordinate 1,819 of CADBLW010000282.1, forward strand.
GATCAGCACGCGGGCACTGTTCAGCAGTTTCTTTGCAACAACCATCGGCCAGTTGACACCGATCTCGATCCCCTCGTCATACCACACGCGGTATCTGTCGCGGTGCAGCGCGGTGATGATCTCAAACACGCGGTCGCTGTCCTTGTGTGAATAGCTTGTAAAAAGATAGGCTTCTTCTCCCATATAGGGGGGAAACGGTGCTCCCTTTTTCATGTCAGAACGCCTCCTCCATCGGAAAATGCGCTTCGCGGTCCGGTGCCTTCGCCGTCCCTGCCTTCACTTCGGTATCCGTCCCTGCCGCGCCGGTCTCAGATGCTCTTCAGGATCTCAACGATCTTCGGCGTCAGGATGAGCGCATCCTTGTCCTGCTCGTCCGCCGACAGCTCGTCAAACGGGATCAGATCATGGTGGACCCGGCCGATCATGCGGGATTTTCTGTCAAGCTTGCCGGCTTCGTCCAGAAGTTCCTTATCCGCGCGGACATAGCCGAGGGTGCGCGTATAGACGGTCCACCGCATATGCTCGTAGATTTTCCATATCCGGTCGCTCTGCACGATCCCATAGTCGGAGCCGTAAAACTCGTCGATCAGCTGTACCTTGTACTTGAAGCTTAAGGTTCTCGCGTAGACCGAGTGCCGGTTGTATTCGTTGTTGCAGTACGATATCCAGGTCGGGCTCTTCGGGTCCTCCTTCGGATACCGCACGTTGTGGATCGCCACGGTTCCCTTCTCGATATTCGACATCGTGACAAAGGTATAGTCGTATGTTGTCCTGCGCGTTCCGACAATATCCACGTTCCTCATCAGATCCGGATTCCAGTGGTCGCACACGCCGTTCTCTTCGATGTTCACCTGAATCCGGTAACCGCCGTCCCTCTTCATCCGAAAGCACAGCGCATTCAGGCGCATCGCGAGCCCCGCGTTCTGCATATCGTCCCCGACATTGATAAACGCAAACGTAAAGTCCGGAAAATCCTTCCCGATGATGCTCTCAAACTGTTCCGTCTCCGTCCTGACATTTTCGAGATACCGGATCTGATACACGGCCTCTCCAGGAATGTTGCACTCATCGTAAATCTCCGGCATTTTCCCCTTCAGAGCCTCACGGTTCGCGCCCGGATCGAGCACCATGACGGTTATCCGGTATCCCGGCATCTGCGACAGGTGCAACACCGCCTTGAACATCTCGAGATTGCGCTCGTTCATGCCCACCAGAAG
>CADBLW010000283.1 GCA_902795625.1 uncultured Lachnospiraceae bacterium
ATCGGATGATCCATCTCGTCCGCCGTGTACTTAAGAGACCCAAGGTAGGTGCGGATCCTTGTCCGCTCCTCCTTGTCCCCGGTCGTATCCAGGTAGTCCACGGGAGTCATGTCGAGATTCAAAAGTTCCTCGTAATTCTGCGGCATGTACTGCGCCCGCAGGTCCTTCCGTGACAGCAGTTCCTCCGCGATCCTGCCGATCAGCGTCGTCTTTCCGCAGCCGTTTCGGCCGATGATACCGACCTTCTCGGAACCGCGGATCTTCAATGAGATATTTTCCGCAAGAATGCGGCTTCCATCCACCGTCGCAAGCGCCGGGATATCGCACTGGATCACCCACTTGCCGGACGGGATCACGCTGTTCTCGTCACCGAGCTTGAAGAAGATCGCCTCCTCCTGCTCCGGCATCTCGGTCATGTTTTCGTCCTCGCGCTCGAAGCGGTGTTCCAAGGACTTTACAGCCTTCATTTTCTTCTTGAGAAGCCGCCCGATGGCGTCGTGAACGCTGTAGTGAGCCAAGCTCAGCTGTGCGTTTACGCTCTGCTCCATTTTCCGTATCTTCTCATCCCGGATCCGCTTCTCGCGGCGTTCGCTCTGGGCAATCTGCTCCTGCTTTTCGAAGGAGTTCTGCCGCTCCTCGACGTACTGCCGATACGGAACGTTGGCCACCGTGTGGCGGCACATCGTCTTTCTCCGCAGCTGCTCAAAATGCACCACACGGTTCGCGGTGCGCTCGATCAGCGTCTCGTCGTGGGAGATGAACAGCACCGCGTGCGGCCAGCTGTTGATCAGCTCCTCCATCCACTCAAGCGTCTCGATGTCGATGTCGTTCGACGGCTCATCCAGCAGAAGGATCGTCGGATCCTCCACGAGGATCCGCATCATCTGCGCCTTCACGCGCTCACCGCCCGAGAGCGTGCACATCTCCTGCTCCCGGTAGAAAAACTCCGGTTCGACGTGGCAATCCGATGCCATCTTCGACAGTTCCTTCGGCGTCTTATCCAGGAATCCCGTGCTCTCGCAGAAGTACTCGCAAACCGTCTTGTGCTTGGCTTCCTCCGGAAGCTCCTGGGGCAGATATCCGGGCTTCTCGCCGCTCATAATCTTCTCGCCCCTGTAGTCGATGTAATCATCCACCAGCGCCGGGTCATAGATCCACTTCATCAAAGTGGACTTTCCGTTTCCCTCCTCGCCGATCATCACGACACGGTCGCCGTCGTTCAGAACGAGGGAGAAATTTTCCAGGATCGTATGCAGATCCTTATTATGAGTTATTGTAACATTTTTTATCTGAAACATAAAGATTATCACCAGCCTTTCCTAAGAAATATTCCCGGAGAGGGTGCGCAGCTCTCATAACATTCGCAAACCTCATTGCATTCGGTTTGCTCATGTACGTGCGCTCGGCAATCTCACCGCGGACTTCGTCCGCTCCCGAGCTCATTCAGCCGCCTCATTGAAAGCATTGCTTTCATGAGGGCTGCTTCATGATCTCGCCGGTCTCCGCCGGTGAGATTGCTCTCGCTTAGCGCGCAAAAAGCCCCGGCACCTTCCGGTGTCGGGGCATACTATCGGCATAATAATCCTATGCAAGAGTAAGATTCAGGCATAGCACTACGCTTATTCTGCGCTTCTCCGGGAGGCAATTGCAATATACAAATGTGTTTTGGTAAAACGTACGGAAATATTCATTTGTATACCTCCCTTTCTCGCTCATGCGTATTTGTATTCTGTCGTCTGATGACGCTCACTGTTTGGGATTATACAGAGGCATTCGGAAAATGTCAACACCATTTTTCGAAATCCGTTATTCACCCCTCCGATCACTATGACAGAATAACGTTTGAGACGTAGACCATCGCGAGCCCCGCGATGATGATCGCAAGCAGCGCGCCGAGAACGAGCAGATGGCGCTTCCGCTCCGCGTAAAGCGTCGCGATGAACTCGCGAACGAAGGCGTTGATCCAGAAGTACCGCTTCGTGCGGCTTCCGATCCCCTCGAGTGAAAGACCCTGTGCCGTCGCGAGAAGTCCCGCGCGGAACACGTGGTAATTCGTTGTGGAGAAGGCGATCTTCGCGTCCGCCCCGCCCTCGCGTTCCCGGATCAGCTTCGCGGAAAATGCCAGGTTCTCCTCGGTGTTGGTTGACCGGTCTTCCACCAGGATCCGATCGTCCGGAACACCTTTCTCATTCAGGTATCTGCGGATTGCTTCGGCCTCGGCGATCACCTCGTCGCTGCCCTTGCCGCCGGACGGGACAAAGATGATGTCCCTGCCCATCGCCTCCTTCTGCATCGCCGCGAACTCCAGCGCGCGGTCGGCGCGGGACTGTAGCAGCTTCGTGAGGGTTCCGTCCTTGCGGATCATCGATCCGTGGATCACGATAAAGTCCTTGTCAA
>CADBLW010000284.1 GCA_902795625.1 uncultured Lachnospiraceae bacterium
CTGCGCGCACAGCGGCAGTCCGGCAACAAGCTCATCCTCTGGACCTGCAGAGCCGGGGAAGCCCTGGAGCGGGCCGTCTCCTGGTGCAGGGACCACGATCTCACCTTCGACGCGATCAACGACAACCTCCCCGAGATTGTTGCGCTGTACGGCAACAACACGCGAAAGATTACCTGCGATTACCATATTGATGACAAGGCTGTTTTGCCGGAGGCCCTGCAGGCCTGCTGAACCTATGGAAGACCGACAGAAAGCATATATCGCCATTGACATGAAGAGCTTCTACGCGTCCGTGGAGTGCGTTGCAAGAGGTCTGGACCCCCTGAAGGCCAACCTTCTGGTCGCGGATGCAAGCCGTTCCGACCAGACCATCTGCCTCGCAGTTTCCCCTGCCCTGAAGGCCATCGGCGTCCCGGCCAGGCCCCGGCTTTTCGAGGCCAAGCAGGCGATCTCGCGCTATGAACTTACGCATCATACCCGCGTTCTCTACATTACCGCGGTTCCCCGGATGGCCGAGTACGAGCGCGTATCCGCCCGGATATACGGCATTTACCTGAAGTATGTTTCCCCGGAGGACATCCACGTCTACAGCATTGACGAATGCTTCATTGACTGCACTCCGTATCTTCACTTTTATGAAGACGCCGCGAAGCAAAGCGGGCAGCTCCCCGCTCATATCATGGCGCTCACCATGATCCGGGATGTCCTCGCGAACACCGGCATCACGGCGACCGTGGGGATCGGAACCAATCTGTATCTCGCCAAGATCGCCATGGATATCGTCGCAAAGAAAGCGCCCGCGGACAGCGACGGAGTCCGCATCGCCGCTCTCACCGAGGAATCGTACCGGTATCTTCTCTGGGAGCACAGACCGCTCACCGACTTCTGGCAGATCGGTCACGGCAAGGCCGCGAGGCTCGAACGGAACCATATGTACACCATGGGCGATGTGGCGGAGCGCTCGCTCTGGGACGAGGAATGGTTCTACAAAACCTTCGGCATCGATGCGGAGATCCTGATCGATCACGCCTGGGGCGTCGAACCTGTCACCATGTACCACATCAAGCATTACAAAAGCGACAGTCACTCCCTTTCCAACGGTCAGGTGCTTCCCCGCCCCTACAAGTATGATGAGGCCTGCATCGTTCTTCGGGAGATGATCGACGTTCTGTGCTGTGACCTGTACAAAAAAGGTCTTGTCTCCTCCCGCTTCACGTGGTGGATCAGCTACGATTACAAGAGCCTGGAGTATTTTCCGCAATATGACGGCCGGCTCTCCATCGACTGGTACGGCCGGCTTCACCCCGCGCATTCGAACGGGACCGTTCGCCTGTCCGCTCCGACCAACGTTGCGAAGGAGGTGACCGGCAGGATCATGCAGGATGTCGGGAAGAAAAGCGACCATCGCATTCTTCTCCGCAGGCTCGGCGTGTGCGCCTGCGATGTCGCCGACGATGACGGAGTGTATCAGATGGATATGTTTACCGATTATGACGCGCTGGACAGGGAGCGACAGCTCCACGCCGCCCTCCTGGAAGTGCGGACCCGCTATGGCGCCAACGCCCTTCTCAAGGGCTTCAACCTTCTGGAAGGCGCGACCGCGAAGATGAGAAACGAACAGATCGGAGGTCACCGTGCATAAGCCGGCTCCGGTCTGTTAACCAACCGGAGAATTGACCATGAGTAAGACGACCGACGCTTCGTTTTCCTCCTCTTTCCGTTACCGGCATGTCATTGAGAAAGGGAAACCGACGCACGATAAGAACGACATTTTTCTCATCAGGCACCCGCCCATGAACCTCCTGCGGCGGGCCAAGATATTCAGTCCCTTCGACGCTCTGAAGGGGTTTCAGGACGAACTCTCGAAGGCGCAGTCCGAAGTGACCGCAGGCTTCCTCGCGGACGCGGATGTCACAGAAGATCCTCCGTAGAGGAAGACGGATGCGGATGCCGCCGGAGAGCCTCCGCAGAGGAAGACGGATGCGGATGCCGCCGGAGAGCCTCCGCAGAGGAAGACGGATGCGGATGCCGCCGGAGAGCCTCCGCAAAGAGAGACGGACCGGGCTTCCGGAACCGCCCCCGGGCAGCGCCCGGAAGATTGTTCAGGAGAATTGTTATGTGTACCAGATATGCTTTGGAGAAAGACCTTCCCGAACTCAGCGGGATCATCGACGCCGCGTTGCGGTCCCTGTTGGCGCAGAGGTTCATTGACACCCACGCAAGACCGATCATCACCGACGGCGAGGTGCGCCCTACGGATATCGTTCCGGTCATCGCGCCAGACGCTAAGGGCCGAAGGGCCGTATTTCCCATGCAATGGGGCTTCCTGACCGGTGACAACCGGCGCACACTGTTCAACGCCCGGGTGGAAACCGCCGGTGAAAAGCCGACCTTCCGGGACGCATGGCGCTCCCACCGCTGCATCATACCGGCCTCCTGCTATTTCGAATGGCAGCATCTGAAGACTCCCGACGGAAGGGAGAAAACCGGCGACCGTTTCGCCATCCAGCCCGTCGGCTGCACGGTCACCTGGCTCTGCGGCCTGTACCGCATCGAGAACGGCTTCCCCGTCTTCGTCGTGCTCACGAAGCAGCCCACTGTGGAGCTGTCGAAGATCCACGACCGCATGCCTCTCATGCTTTCCGGGGACAAGATCGAAGAATGGATCGACCCGTCCTCGGATCCGGCCGACCTTCTCTCCTGCGCCCTTTCGGATATGATCATCGAGAAGACGGAGGAATAACCTGCCGGCCCCGATTTCCCTTGCTCCCACACCCGATCCTCCTTGCCCTGCGCCCCTCTGTGCCCCTTGCTCTGCACCCCTCTGTCTTGCATATCCGAAGCGGATGTGATATACTAAAATATTGCAGAACAAGGGAAGGAGGGTTCAGAATTGCAAGAGAAACAAAGTATGCGTTTCCGGCTGAAAATGCTGCTGTTGACGGTAGCGCTGACAGCGACGGTGTCCGTGATCGGCTGTATCGGATACAATTCCGCAGAGCCCACGCCCTCCCCGACACCGACGGAGGAACCTGACTACATAGCGCTGCCGACGGACCTCGACCCCGAGGTTCTGCAGATGTTGCTGCGGCCGACCAACGGCGCGGCGCTGACTCCGGGTGCCGCCTCCGGAACCGGGACGAACCATACGATCGACAGCAGAGGCTATTCCGTTAAGGATATCACCGATTACTTCAGCGACATCGCGCTCCACACGGAGTACGGCACCGACACCAACTGCATACACAAGTGGTCCTCGCCGATCCGTGTATACATCAAAGGATCCCCGACTGAGCAGGACATCGCCGTGATCCAGAGCATTTTCCGGAAGATGAACTCGGTGAATGGCTTCCCCGGCATCAGCGAGACGATCTCGGACGAGATTGCCAATCTTGTGATCACTTTTGCGGACGACGCGGAGTACCGCGAGATCACGCCGTCGAACATCAACGATTCGACGGACGGTTTCGCCTCCTGCTGGTGGGAGGGCGCCACGATCTTCAAGGCGAAGATCGGTATCCGCTCGAGCATTTCGCAAAACGAGCGCAACTCCGTCATCTGGGAGGAGATCATACAGGCCACCGGTCTGCAGAACGACTCCTACACCTACCCGGACAGCCTTTTCTATCAGGGTTACAACGAGGTTCAGGAACCGACGACCCTCGACTGGATCCTGTTTGAGATACTGTACCACCCCGCCATCGAAGCGGGCATGTCCGAAGCGGAATGCATGGACATTATAGATCAGATCATAAAATAACAGGTATACGCATGAATATTGACAACAAGAAAACCGCACTGGACGACGACGCGAGTATTTACCAGCGCGTGGAGTCCACGGAATCCTCCAAATCCGAACGACAGAAGCTGTCGGAACTCTCCTTCAAAGGAAAACTCAGATATCTCTGGGATTATTACGCAGTAGCCGCGGGTCTCATCCTCTTCTTCGGAGGACTGATCGTGGCAACCCTCATTATTATTCTGAAACCGAAGCCGAACACGGTGGCTAACTTCGCGATTTTTGATTCGCCCTGGATACAAAAGGACGTCCAGGCCTACTCCGAAGAAGTGCTCAAGCATCTCGGGCTCGACAAATCCAAAAACGAAGTCGTCATCTCGGACGGCTATTCCTTCGGCAGCTCCACGGACGGTCTCGCGATCTCCACGCACATCTATGCCGGCGACCTCGACTTCATCATCGGCACGATCGACGCGGTTCAGCTGTACGCGGACAACAGCATTTTCCTGGCTCTCGACGAGCTCCCGGAGGATATCCAAAAAGCCATTGCGGACGCCGGCCGCGTCAGCTCCGAAAAGGCGGAGGAAGGCGTCACACGCGATTACGCCTTCAGTCTCAGAGGCACCGCGTTTGAGCTCTTCGTCAACAGCACAGGCTATGAGACACCGGAGATGTACATCGGTCTCTGCACGAACAGCAATCCCGATCGCAGGGACGATGTGCTGCGTGTGCTCAGGTTCATTGTGACAGGGTCCTGAAAAATTTCTTAAAAAAGTGCTTGCATTATTCCTTTTCTTGGAGTAGAATAGCGACTAATTACGGACAAATGTCCGTGACAGAAAAACATTTTAAGAGAACGGGCCGCGAAAAATACACCCCGTTCGGTTCGGAGGACAGACTATGAAAGCTATTATTCCCGAGAAAAAACTGCGCGTCGGTATCATCGGTGCAACCGGTATGGTCGGACAGCGCTTTATCTCACTTTTGGAAAACCACCCCTGGTTTGAGGTCGTGACCGTTGCCGCTTCGCCCAGAAGCGCCGGCAAGCGCTACGAGGACGCCGTGGGTGATCGTTGGAAAATGCC
>CADBLW010000285.1 GCA_902795625.1 uncultured Lachnospiraceae bacterium
CTCGGAGTCGATTATCTGGAGAACAAGGCGGAGCTGGACGCGCAGGCGGAGAAGGTGATCTACACCGGCGCCATCGATGAATTTTTCGATTTCTGCTACGGAAATCTCGCATACCGCAAGGTTACCTTTGAGCATGAACTCCTGGATACGGACAACTACCAGGGCAACGCGGTCGTAAATTACACGGAGCGGGAGATCCCGTACACGCGCATCATCGAGCATAAGCATTTTGTGTTCGGAAAGCAGCCGAAGACGGTCATCTCGAAGGAGTATCCAACCGAGTGGAAGCCCGGCGAGGAGCCGTATTATCCGGTTGGAGACGAGGCGAACCGTGCTCTCTACGAGAAATATCGCGAGCTTGCGGAGCAGCAGTCGAAGGTGATCTTCGGCGGACGCCTCGGCGAGTACAAGTACTACGACATGGACAAGGTGATCGCATCCGCCCTCGCAAAATGTGAAGCGGAGCTCGGATGATGAAGCGGACGAATGACGCAGAACTCGGATGACGGAGATCACACGGTAAGCGCACGGTTCGGAAAGTCAGAGATCGCCGCAGTGCAAATACGGAATAAAACAAACGGCCGCCGGTTTAACACCGACGGCCTTACTATGTGGTAATCGTGACACCGGGAAACGGGTTTTGCTGCTTCCACGGTATGAATTTTCTGAGTTTCGTGAAGGATCATTCCCGGCTTTCGTGACGGATCACTCCTGGATTTCCGACTTGACCGTGAGAGTGACGGGGATCGAGATTTCTTTGCGCTCCGTTCCGTCGTCGCGGCTTACAACGAGAGTGATCTCGGTGCCTGCCTGGTAGGACGTGACACGGGTGATCAACTGCGTGGTGTCGAGCACGCGGATGCCGTTGACGGAGAGGATGATATCTCCGGGAAGAATGCCTGCTTCAGCCGCCGCGCCGCCTTCGGCAACGCTGCTGACGTAGACGCCTCTCGGCCACCCAAAGGATTCCGAAATGTTTGTGGTTACGGTCGCGATGTAAACACCGAGGTAACCGGCTTCCTCCTCGGGGAAGGACTTCAGCTGCTTAAGTTCGTTGAGGATCGGGATCGCCTGGGTGATGGGAATGGCAAAGCCCATGCCTTCGATCTTGGAATAATTTTCCGAGTACTTTAAGGAGTTAATGCCGATGACCTCGCCCTTTGTGTTGATCAGTGCGCCGCCGCTGTTGCCGGGATTGATCGCGGCATCCGTCTGGATCAGGAGAAGCTCGCCATCCTCGGTCTGAACGATCCTGTCTACGGCGCTTACGAACCCGACGGTGACGGAAGTGCCGTATCCGAGCGCGTTCCCGAGGGCGATGACCATCTCGCCCACCTCGACCTGAGTGCTGTCCGCGAGAGTGGCAATGCGGTAGGAGGATGCGTCGACATTTTTCATTGCCTCCGACGAGATCATAAGGATCGCAAGGTCACCCGCGGCATCGGAACCGCGGAGTTCGGCCGTGACATCGGTCCCGTCGGGAAATGTGACCGTGATCTCGCTGGCACCGTCGATCACATGGTGGTTGGTCGCTATGTACAGCGTTGTTTCGTCGGTGTCAAGGATGATCCCTGACCCCATGGAAGTGCCCTGCTGGATACGACCCCAGGCATCGGTCCTCGTTACCTCGGCGTTGATCTGAACGACGGATGCGAGGGCGTAATCAACGAGATTGCTGATCGTGGTGTCCTCAAGGAGACCGATATTTACCTCGTCCGTCTTCTTCAGTATGACGGATCCGGAAATGAGCGGCGTCGGCGTTGCGGTGGCGGTCACGGAGCTGCGTGTGCTGTTGCCCTTGCCGCGCTCGGAAACCGATTCACCGGAATCCTCCAAAAACCGGATCATGAAGTATCCGGCGAGCGTGGCCACCAGAACGAAACAGAGAAAAAGTGCGATTGATCGTAAAACCTTCATGGAAAATCTCCCCAAATGCGTCTTTACTCCCGAAAAACGGTTTACTAAGAGACAATTACAATATAAACGCATAGTGTGACGCTTTTGTGAAGTGTTTGTTAAACAGCAGTGCGGGGGTGCCGCGTCGCTTGCAATAACGGCCTTTTCTTGGTACAATGTTTGTGGGTGTCAGTGCGGAAAATGCGCGGGACACGGAAAGGAAATTATGAGTACGAACGACAACAATACGAATAACAATGACAGCAAGCGGAAGACCCGCTATTGCATTATATGCGGTAAGAGCGAGAAGGATGTCGGATCCATGGTGACCGTGCCGCCGGGAATGCCCGTGTGCAGCGGCTGCATGCAGAGGATGCTCGACCAGGCTTCAAGCCTCGCGATGAAGGCGCAGCAGATGTCCGGAAAGACTGCTCCGAAGCCGGAGAAATCCACCGCTGAGGAAGCAGCTAAGAAGGCTGAAGACGAGGCGAAGAAGACCGGAGAGGAAGCTAAGAAGGCAGGGAGCGGAGCCGGGAAGGAAACCGGCGACACCGCCCCGAAGAAAAAGACTTCCGATGTGGAGATCACGGTCGAGCCGGAGGATGATGGCAAGAACGATTCCAACGTGGAGATCAATATCTACACCGATGACGACGGCAACATTGAACTCACGGATGCGGAAGGCCTTACCGACGAAAGCGACAGCGGAAACGACGCGGACGGCGGGGATGATGACGATTCCCTGGATCCGAAGAACATGTTCAAAAAGATCCTGAACGGGATCCCGCTCTCCGGTGTAAGGTTTGTATTTCCCGATATGATGCAGGGGGAAAATGCACGTGTCCGCCCGAAGCAGAAGCCGAAGGAGGAGACTAAGGAGGAGAACCCGGATATCATGGATATTAAGGCTCTTCCGGCGCCCCATGAGATCAAGGCGAGACTGGATGAATATGTCATCGGACAGGATTACGCGAAGAAGGTGATCAGCGTAGCCGTCTACAACCATTACAAGCGTGTTCGCCGCCAGGATGAGGAGGCGTTCCGCGATGACGTGACGATCGAGAAGTCCAATATGCTGATGATCGGACCCACCGGCTGCGGCAAGACATACCTCGTACAGACCCTCGCAAAGCTTTTGAACGTACCGCTGGCGATCACCGACGCGACCTCCCTCACGGAGGCCGGATATATCGGAGATGACGTCGAGAGCGTGCTTTCCAAGCTGCTGGCCAACGCCGACGACGATGTGGAGCGCGCGGAGCACGGCATCGTATTTATCGATGAGATTGACAAGATCGCGAAAAAGAAGAACACGACAAGCCGTGATGTCAGCGGTGAGAGTGTGCAGCAGGGACTTCTGAAGCTCCTTGAGGGAGCGGAGGTTGAGGTTCCGGTAGGTGCTTCCTCGAAGAGCGCTATGGTACCGCAGACGACCATCAACACGAAAAATATCCTCTTCATCTGCGGCGGAGCGTTCCCGGGCCTTGACGAGATCGTCAAGACACGACTCACGAAGTCGTTTACGATGGGCTTTAACGCCAACCTGAAGGATACCTACGACAAGGATCCGGATATTCTGGCCAAGACGACGACCGAGGATCTGCGCGAGTACGGCATGATCCCCGAGTTTATCGGGCGTCTCCCGATGATCTTTGCGCTGCGTGGTCTGGACAAGGAGGCGATGAAGCGCATCCTCACGGAGCCCAAGAACGCGATCCTGAAGCAGTACCAGAAACTTCTCGCCATGGACGAGGTGCAGCTCAAGTTCGACGAATCCGCCCTGGACGTGATCGCCGAGGAGGCTGTCTCGAGAGACACCGGCGCGCGTGCGCTTCGCTCCATCATCGAGGAATTCATGCTGGATATCATGTTTGAGATCCCGAAGGACGACAGCATCGGCACCGTCACCATCACCGGCGATTACATCAAAAAGAAGGGCGCTCCGATCATAGAAATCCGCGCTTAGAGACATTTTCCGCGGAAAATGCTCCGCAGTTTCAAAAAAACAGGCTTTGCACGCATCAAAAACGGGCAAAGATTTCCTCTGTTTACGGCAAAAAATGCTTGATAGAACAAAGATTATGCAATATAATTAGTGTATCTCGGTATAACGTTTTTTGAGAAGGCGCGTTATACCCGGCATGCTCCGATCGAGGAGACGGAAGGAAAGCGCTTCAGCGCGGAAAGAAGGGTAACATGTTTTGTAAAAACTGTGGCAATAATTTGCTTCCGGGTGCCGTATTCTGCGGCGTTTGCGGAACAAAAGTAGAGCCGGAAGCTTTCGCTGCGGATGCGGCGGCAGCAGTCGAACAGCCTGTACAGCAGGTTGCGGCAGCTGTGGAAGCGGTTCCGGAACAGGTAGCAGCTGCGGTTGAGCAGCCCGTACAGCAGGCAGCAGCGGCAGTTGAGCAGCCCGTATATCAGGCGGCGGCAGTTGTGGAAGCAGCTCCCGAGCAGGTGGCGGCAGCAGTTGAGCAGCCGATGCAGCAGGCAGTTGAAACAGTAGAGCAGCCCGTATATCAGGCGGCAGCAGCTGTGGAAGCAGCTCCCGAGCAGGTAGCGGCGGCAGTTGAGCAGCCGGTACAGCAGGCAGTCGAGGCTGTAGAGGCAGCTCCCGAGCAGGCAGCGGCGGCAGTTGAGCAGCCCGTATACCAGGCAGCAGCTGCTGTGGAAGCAGCTCCCGAGCAGGTGGCGGCAGCAGTTGAGCAGCCGGTACAGCAGGCAGCAGCGGCAGTCGAGCAGCCCGTATATCAGGCGGCGGCAGCTGTGGAAGCAGCGCCGGAGAAGGCAGCCGAAGCGGTCGAGCAGGCCGTACAGCAGCCTGTATATCAGCAGCCCGTGCAGCAGCCGACGTATCAGCAGCCGGTACAGCAGCCCGTACAGCAGCCCGTGCAGCAGCCGACGTATCAGCAACCCGTACAGCAGCCTGTTCAGCAGCCGACATATCAGCAGCCGGCACA
>CADBLW010000286.1 GCA_902795625.1 uncultured Lachnospiraceae bacterium
CATCTCGGTGATCTCAATGCCGGCGTCCTTCAAAAAGCCGCCGTCTATACCGATCTCACCGAACTCATTCTCGATCAGAACAACCTTCTCGCCCTTGTATCCGTCCGCGAGAAGCTTCTTGATAAGCGTTGTCTTGCCGGCACCGAGAAAGCCGGAAAATACTGTTACCTGAATCATGTTTTTATGTCCTCCATAGCGCGCAGTATATTGTCAATGCGCGCTTAAAATATACCTACTTTACACCGGTCGTACCGAACCCGCCGCGGGAAGCGCTGCCCAGATGCTCCACTTCCTCAAACACGAGCTTCGGCTGGTTTTCCATGATGCGGAACTGGCAGATCCGGTCGTTGACGTGGATCTCCGTGTCGCGCATCGCAAGGACCGGATACTTCCACTCGTCCTCGTCCCCGCAGTAGCTGTGGTCCACGACACCCATATGGTTTGTCTGGATGATGCCGAAGTTGCGGTACGTCGAGCTCCTCGGCACAATATGCGCCTCGTATCCTTCCGGCAGCTCCACTGCGATGCCCAGACGGATCAGCCGCGACTCACCGGCCTTCAGCGTGACATTTTCCGCGCTGCGAAGGTCGATCCAGTCCGATTTGCCGTCGATGTAGCGCAGCTTCTCGATCTCGTTGCTGATATATCGTATCTTAAGCGTTTTCATACTCTCTCCCGAAAGCTGTCACATTCCGCGGTAGAACGCAAGGTAACCCTGAAGCGCCTGGTAGAGGTCGGCCTTGCTGATCACCTCCCACGGTGCGTGCATGTTCTGCACCGCGACACCGCAGTCGATCACGTTCATTCCGTAGTTGCCCATGATGTATGCGATGGTTCCGCCGCCGCCCTGGTCAACCTTGCCGAGCTCTGCGGTCTGGAACGAAACACCCGCATCATCGAAAACCTTGCGGATCTTCGCGAAAAATTCAGGGTTCGCGTCGTTGGAACCGCTCTTTCCGCGGGAACCCGTGTACTTGTTGAACACAAGTCCCTTGCCGAAAAATGCCGTGTTCTTCTTCTCGTTCACGGACGGATAATTCGGGTCAAATGCGGCGCTCACGTCGGAGGAAAGCATCACCGAATTCTGCATTGCGCGGCGAACCTTCAGCTCGCTGTACTCGCCCATGCGGTCGAGAAGCTCGGCAACCGTATTTTCAAAAAATTTCGAATGCATACCTGTAGCGCCAACACTTCCGATCTCCTCCTTGTCGACAAGAAGGCACACAAGAGTGCGTCCCTTCCACGCAGGAGCGATCGTATCTGCATCTGCGATGCGGAACAACGCCTCCGCGGACGGATACGCGCAGCAGCGGTCATCGTGGCCGTAGCCCATGATCAGGGAGCTGTCGATACCCATGTCGCGTGCCTCACCCGCAGGAACAACCTCGATCTCTGCGGAGAGGAAATCATCGATATCCACTTTGTACTTCTTGGAGAGAAGCTTCTTCACATTCGCAAGGACAGCGTCCTTCTTCTCACCCTTGAGAGGCATCGAAGCGAACGTCACATTGAGGTCCTCACCCTCGACGACAACATTGCCCTTCTTCTGGAGCTGGTCCGCTCCGAGGTGAATGAGAAGGTCGCTCACGCCGAACACGGGATCGCCGGGCTCATCGCCTACGGATACCTTGACAACGGTTCCGTCCTTCTTGCAGATCACGCCGTGGATCGCAAGCGGTATTGTAACCCACTGATATTTCTTGATGCCGCCGTAGTAATGGGTGTCCAGGAGCACGATCTCATTGTCCTCGTACACCGGAACCTGCTTCAGGTCCATTCTCGGCGAATCGATGTGTGCGCCGAGGATCTTCATGCCCTTCTCAAGCGGCTCGCTGCCGACGACAAAGAGAGCCAATGTCTTCCCCATGTGCACGGCGTACAGCTTGTCGCCCGCCTTCGCCTTCTTCACGCTCGCGATATCCTTGTAGCCGAGCGACTTCGCCTTGGCGATCACGGCATCCACGCACTCGCGTTCCGTCTTGCAGTCGCTGATGAACTTCCGGTATTCCTCCGCAAAATCCATCACAGCAGCAAGTGTCTTACGGTCATACTTCAACCACGCATTGTTCGATTCCTCTTTCATGTTTACCTCGTTCCTGTCTGAACTATTCGCATTCAGGCTGATTCTTATTGTTTCCACCAGAAGCCGCATCCGCAATCTGCTTCAGCTCCTCCGCGGTAAATTCGTATTTTTCGCCGCAGAACCGGCATACAACCTCCACGGATTCGTCTCCGCGGATCAGGGAAAGGAGGTCCTCCCGTCCCAGGCTGGCCAGTCCCTTTTTGTATCGCTCTTTTGAGCAGTTGCAGGAAAATGCTGCCCCGCACTCTCCCGTGATCTCCGGTGACAGTCCATCGAGCACCTTCTCAAGCATGCTCTCGGGAGTATGCCCCGCGGATAGCATCTCCGTAACGGACGGCAAGCCCTTCAGGTTCGCCTCAAGCACCGAGATCACCTCATCGGGGACATCCGGCATCAGCTGAATGATAAAGCCGCCGGACTGAAGGACGCTTCCGTCCCGGTCGACGAGCACACCGAGTCCTACGCTTGAGGGCGTCTGCTCCGATGCCGCAAAATAATACGTGATATCCTCGGCGATCTCCCCGGTCTGAAGCTCAATGTCGCCGACGTACGGCTCCTTCAGCCCAAGGTCCTTGATCACGCTCATCACACCGATCCCAACGGCCGCTCCGACACCGAGATGTCCGTCCGGCCTGTCCGGCGCCTCCGCGTTCGGATTGCCCACATAACCCTTCACATTGCCGTGGGAATCCGCCGTCGCCAGGAGTCCGTTCAACGGGCCCGACGCGTCGATCCTCACGGTGAGGACATCCTTGTCCCCCTTCATCATGACGCCCATCATCGCTGCGGCGCTCAACAGTCTTCCAAGCGCTGCGGTGGCAACCGGTGTCAGATCATGGGCCTTGTGCGCCCTCTCCGCGATACCGCGCGAGGTGATCGCAAACGCCCGTACAAACTCATCCGCGGCAGTCGCCCGGACGATATAATCCCGTTCAGCCATAGTACTTATGTTCCTGAAATCCTTCCCTTGCAACGATCACAAATCTCTCGGACTCCTCGGTGGCGGAAAGCTCCGTGTAGGCATCGTATGCCGCGACGAAAACCATTCCGCTCTTCTCGATCAGTCTTCTGATCTCCGCAAGTGTATATGCTCTCTGACAATGTTCCTCGTCGTTTCGGACGTATCTGTCGTCGTCCTCCTTGACGAACATTGTGAGGCTGTATTCATTCATCCGCGTCTTCGGATCATACGCGTTGTCCCAGAGCAGCGTAAAATCCTCATAGTCCTCGACCCGCACCCGGTTTCCGAGAACCTTTTCGTAGTAGTGAGGCGTCTTCATGTCGAAGACAAATACTCCGTCGCGCTCCAGATAATTATTCACCAGCCGAAACGTCTTCACCAGGTCACTGTCCGTGAGCAGATAGTTCATCGTATCACACACGCTGACAACACCCGCGACAGTTCCGTAGAGTTCGAACGAACGGATATCCTGGCACAGATATGTGATCCTCCGCATATCTTCGGAAAGTTCCGTCTCCTCTTCGAAAAATGCATCGTCCATGTCCCCGTAAAGCCGCTCATACTCATTGTCCTGCGCCGTCATAAGCATCTCCTCGGAGGAGTCGATACCGATGACGTCGTAGCCCGCGTCGCTTAGCTTACGGCTCATTGCGCCGGTACCGCAGCCGAGGTCGGCAACGATCGCGCCCTCGGGAACACCGTTTATGCGGAACAGCTCAATGATACGCGCAGCCCACTCATCGTAGGGTACGTTATCCATGCATGTGTCGTAGATCTGTGCAAATGCGGAGTACGGTTTCACTCCATTTTCCTCCGTGTACGAAACTTTCAAAACGCAGAAGAATTGCCTTCCGCGAATACGAAAGGCAATTCTGAAAAGTCTCAGCGATTGATTTCGGCAATGTCTGCAAATACCGGTTTGAGTGCCGGGTAGATGGAGCGGAAAATCTGATACCGCTTCTCGTACTCAGCGACGATCGCAGGATCCTGCTCGATCGTGTCAACGACACGGATCAACTTGCCTGCGGCCTCCTCAACCGAAGCGTACTCGCCGCATCCGACTGCCGCAAGGATCGCAGCACCGTAGCCCGGGCCTTCCTCACAGTTGATCTTGTCAACCTTAACGTTCATGATGTTCGCGAGAACCTTGCACCACAGCGGGCTCTTGGCACCGCCGCCGATCGCGCGGATACGCTCGATCTTAACGCCGAAGGAGCGGGCGATCTCAAGTGCATCGCGGAGTGCGTAGGTAACACCCTCCATAACCGCCAGCGTCATATCCTCGCGCTTGGTATCCATCGACATTCCGATGAAGCAGCCTCTCGCGTCGGGGTTGTTGTGCGGTGTGCGCTCACCCATCAGGTAAGGCAGATAGAATACGTTGTTCTTGCCGATCTCGGTGATGTTCTTCTGCTCAGCCGCGTAATCCTTGGTTCCGATGATGTCATCCATCCACCACTTGTTGGAGGATGCTGCGGAAAGCATGCAGCCGAGGAAGTGATATTTGCCGTTCGCGTGTGCGAAGGAATGCATTGCGTTGGCATCGTCAACAGCAAACTCATCCGTCGCGATAAATACGGTTCCGGAAGTGCCTAAGGAAACGGAGCACATACCGTGCTCAAGTGTACCGGTTCCGACAGCGCCCGCTGCATTGTCGCCTGCGCCCGCGATGATCTTCACCGTGTTCGGCAGACCGAGCTCAGCGGCAACCTCGGGAAGGATCGTTCCGACAACCTCGTAGCTCTCGAAAATCTTAGCAAGCTGCTCTTCCTTGATGCCGACAATGTCGATCATCTCCTTGGACCAGCACTTGTTCTTTACGTCAAAGAGAAGCATTCCGGAAGCGTCCGACACATCCGTGCAGTGAACGCCCGAAAGAAGGTATGCAAGGTAATCCTTGGGAAGCATGATCTTGCAGATCTTAGCAAAGATCTCAGGCTCGTGCTTCTTCACCCACAAAAGCTTCGGAGCGGTGAAACCGGTGAGTGCCATGTTGGCCGTATACTCGCTGATCTTCTCGCGTCCGATCACGTTGTTGAGGTAATCGCACTCCTCCTGGGTACGTCCGTCGTTCCACAGGATCGCGGGACGAAGCACGTTGTCGTTCTCGTCGAGGATGACAAGACCGTGCATCTGACCGCCGAAGCTGATGCCTGCAACCTGGCTTGCGTCAAACCCCGCAACGAGTTCCTTGACACCGACCTTCATCTGTGCCCACCAGTCCTCAGGCTTCTGCTCGGACCAGCCGGTCTTCGGAAAATACAAAGGATATTCCTTGGAAACAATATTCTTGATCGCACCCTCGCCGTCCATCAGCAGCAGCTTGACGGACGATGTGCCAAGATCGACACCGATATAGTACATAAATACGCCCTCCGCAATGATTCATTTTCTTCGGCAAATGCCCTGCAAACGGGCAAAACCGCCACTCGTTATGATACCCGATTCCGTATAATCTGTCAAGATAAAAGGCCCATTAAATCCCTCGGCGCCATGAAGGTAACCGCGTGTTTTTTCACGGTCATGTGCGCCTGCAGACAGGTGCCGCCGTACTCACCGTCGATGGTCCATGCAACCTCCTCCTCGAACTCGAACTCCGCTCTCGAAATATGGCGGAATACGATCAGAGGATTGTCGAAATTGCCCCTCCGGATGTCATTGAGAAGTCCCGGCACCTGAAGCGCGCTGGGCTCCCTGACAAGGAACAGCTCGTATTTGCCGTCGTTGAGACGGACATCCGGTCCGGTGATGCCGCGGAAGCCTCCGATGGAGGACGCGCTCACGACCATGCCCACGATGAATTTTCCTTCGATCACCTCATCGTCATCCGGAAGCGTGATCGTTGCGGAGATGGTCTCGATGTTGGTCAGCGCCCCCGCACCGTTGAGCACATAGGCGGCGTGACCGAACACATTTTTCATCGACTGCGACGTCGCGTAGGAGACATCGGAGAAAAGTCCGAACGCGGCGGTGTAGACAACATATTTGCCGTTGAAGCAGCCGATGTCGCACGGATACTCCATACCGGTCTTGGAAAGCGCCGCAGCCGCGACAATGTCCTTGGGCAGACACATTGAGTACCCGAAATCGTTCGTGCTTCCCGCGGGGAGATAAACGATCGGAACACGGAGACTCTCGTCGCACTCCATCATGCCTTCGACGACCTCGTGAAGCGTGCCGTCTCCGCCGGAGCATACAACCTTAACGCAGGACCCTTCCTTCAGATACGCCTTGACCGCTTCCTTCGCGTCATTGCGTTTTCTCGTCGGCGAGATCACCAGATCGCTCGAGTCGTCGATCAGCTGATACACAACGTCGTTGAGTTTGGAAACGATCTTCTTCGTACCCGCATTCGGATTATAAACAAACAAAACCTTATCGCGCATAATTACCTTTCCTGCCGAAGCTTCGGCCATTCGGAAATCAAAGGGATGCCGCATCCGGCAGTTCCCTGTCAACTCGGATTATTATACCCGATATTGATGCATTTGTTAAGGGCAAACGAATAAATTATGACTTCGCTCACCTTTTTGCCGGTGCCACGGACAATGGCATCCGCGTACAACTGAAGCTGTTTCTCATACCTCTTGATCAGTTCCTTCTCGCCTGTCTTCTCAGGGACGCGGTCCGTCTTATAGTCAATGAGGACGATTCCCTTCTCCTCCTCGAAAAATGCATCGATCTCACCCTGGATGAGCACGGGCTCGTCGGAACTGACGCCTGCGTACACCTCATGCGCGGGTCTTGCCATGATGAAGGCTCTCTCCCGCTCCAGCGTTCCGTTCTCAAAGGCCGCCTTCATGCGCTTTCCGAGTTCGCTCTCATAGAGGGCAAGGAAACGCTCCGGCTTGAGCCGTCCGGCCTCCGCCTCAGTGATCTGTCTGCGCTCGCACATCATGCGGAGTTCTTCGTAAAATGCTTCCTCCGTGTTCGGTAGTGAAAAATCATGCAGCTGCATCATGCGGTGACACAGGGTACCGAAATCCGTGGCTCCCGTGGTATCATCCACATCATGCTGCAATACGGCAAAGGAAGGCACGGGTTCTTTCTCCGCCGGAGGCATAAGCTTCTGCTCAGGTGCCATGTTCGCGACTCCCTCCGCCCGCTCGAGAGCCTCCTCCTGCGCTTCCTTTTCGAGGTACGCCTGCTTCTTAAGCGCGGAGACGGACACCTTGACCGGAACCGCGGTCCCGGAATGCGGATAGCGGTACCTAAGGAACTGCTTCAGTTTCTCCGTGTACACTGCGCAGAGTTCATCGACCGGATTCGTACCTGCTGCTTTTGAAGCCGTCGCAGTAGTACCGGCAGCATTATCAGCTTTTACATCTGCAGCAGAATCCGCACCGGAACACGTGTCACGAACACCTTCCGTGCCTTCTTCCGCAACAGCGGAAACTGTGCTGATACGCCAAGCCCCGAAGTTCGCAGGCATGGCCTCCGATACCTTGTCAGTATCATAGAACTGCTCGATCAAAGCCTCGGAAGATCCCGTCAAAACCGCTCTCAGGATCAACTGAAGATATTTTGTTTTGTCAGTTACCATATCCGCGTAGCACTGTCGGTGACTGTAGCGGAACATGTTGCCGAGACAGGCACCGATCTCACCGGCAGTCTCCATGCGGCCCGTCACGATCAGTTTCTCCTCGGCGCGCGTCATTGCCACATACAGAAGCCGCAGTTCCTCACCGATCAGCTCCCGCAGTCCTCGACGCACAATGACCTTCTTGGCCAGGGAATCGTTCCGAAGCCTTGCCTTCGGATACATTACGGCGGGACCGAAGCCGAGATCATCATGAATCAACATATCACCCTTCAGATCTCCGGTGTTCATGCCCTTCATCGTATCCGCAAGGAAAACGATCGGGAACTCAAGGCCCTTGCTGGCGTGTATCGTCATCAGGCGCACCGCGTTGAGGTCGGACTGCCCAACTCCGATATCGTTTGACCCCTTGTCATAGAGGATCGTATTGTCAATATACGCGATAAAATCGCCGAAGTTGCCGGACAGGGATGTACTGTACTGCTCTGCCTTTGTCAAAAGTATGCGGATGTTTCTGCGGCGCACCTCACTGTCCGGAAGGCCGCTGCAGTACTCATTTAGTCCGGTCAGCTGCAGGAATTCCTCCATCACCTCCGCAGCATTCACAAACGCGGCATGCTTCTTCAACCGGTCATACAGCGTGATCCAGCTGCGTGCGCGCTCGTGCAGATACGCAAGCTGCGGGTAAAGCTTCGGCTCCTCCGCGATCGCGCGCAGCACCGTCTGCATATACTCCGACCTGCGCTTCTCACTGCTCCTGCGTGCGGCTACCGCAATGCGCGCAAGATCGTCCGCGGTGAACCCGATGACCGGTGACATCAGAACCTCAGCCAGCGGGATCTCCTGGAACGGATTGTCGATGACTCTGAGTGCGGAAAGGATCAGCGACACCTCAAAGGAATCATAAAAGCCGTCCGTCGACGCGGAACATGCCGGAATATTGTGTCTGTGCAGACTGCGGATAACCTCATTGTACAGATTGCTCTTCGAACGCACCAGAACAACGATGTCGCCGTACTTAGCGATACGTCCCTCGGGATTGTTCTTGTCCCGCAGCCGCAGTCCGTTCACGGGATCCGTGAGCTCTTTGATCCTGTTCACGATCATCTCCGCCTCGCCGTACGCAGGCACCTCTGCGTCAACGGAGATCATCAGTTCACTTCTGTAATCCTCATCGTTGAAGAGGCACTGATCATATGCTTCCCCATAAACAAGCTCTGCCCTTGGATCATACTCAACATCACCGACATTGCGGTGCATGATCTCGCGGAACACTTCGTTGACCGAGTCGACTACCTGCCTGCGGCTCCGGAAATTCTTCTGAAGATCGATCCGATACCCCTTCGGCTTCTCACCGCCTTCCGCCGCTTCCTTCCTCACTTCATCGGAATCCGTGACAAACGCGTCGCATTTGCCGATGAACAGTTCCGGTCTCGCCTTGCGAAAACGGTAAATGCTCTGCTTGACATCGCCGACCATAAACATGTTCGGCAGCCCGTCAAACTCCCGCGAAACCGCGCTCAGAATATACTCCTGAAGCATGTTGGAGTCCTGGTACTCATCGATCATGATCTCGGCAAATTCCTTTCGGATCTGCAGCGCTGCCTCCGATGGCTCCCGCTTCTCGTTCAGAAGAATGCGCAGAGCCAGGTGCGAGATCGTCGAAAAATCATAGGCTCCAAGTTCCTTCTGCTTATCCTCATACCGGACAAGCACGCGCTTGGCAAGCTCACACAGAGCAGTCAGTGCCTGCCCGCATTCCTGCTGCATTTTCGCGATGCCGTTGTCAAGCATCTCAATTGTCTTTTTGATTGAAGTGATCTCATTCTTGTATTTCTTGCGAATCTTTTCGCAGAGATCCTTCTTGTCCTCATCGACATCATCGGCGTCCGTCTTCTTTTTGGAAGCCCGCGGCCAGTCCGGCATCGCGTTGATCCGTACTGCAAGATTGCGAAGAGAATCCGCTCCCGTCAGATCGGCGAGGATGTCCGCGTCGCCATACATCGCGCGTACAATATGCGTCGGCATACCCGGCTCCGAAGTTCTCTGCAGAAACGCGGTAAGGAGCACGCTCATGTCATTGATCCGGCTGAAAAAGTCGACAAAAAGGTCCTTTTCATAAGCACAGGAAAACGGATCCTGCACCTCGGTAAACATGGCAAGCTTATCATCGAGCCACTGCTCCGGAAACGGATTGCTGTCGCACTTCTGGATCAGATTGCGGAGGATGTCCTCAAGTTTCCTGTCGCCTGTGCGGCCGCCGTATTTGCCGACCAGTTCCAGAAAGCCCGGAGTCTCTGCGGAGTGCGCCTCCTCCAGGACCTCATCAATGGCATCCGTGAGGATTGCCTCCGACTCGCTGCCGTCCGCCATGCGGAAGCCCGGATCGATATCGAGAAGATGACAATATCTCCTTACGACCGACTGGCAAAAGCTGTCGATCGTAGAAATCTTCGCAAAATGAATATTGCGCGCCTGTCTCTGCAGCCTCTCGTTGTCGGGATCATTTTCCAGAGCATGTTCAATGGCCCGCTCGATCTTATCCCGCATCTCAGCAGCTGCATTACGCGTGAATGTGACGATCAGGATCTCATCGATATCGACAGGATGTTCCTCGTCGGAGATCATCTTCATGATGCGCTCGACAAGGACCGTTGTCTTGCCGGAACCTGCCGCAGCCGACACCAAAAGATTACCGATGGGATCTTCGATCACTCTCAACTGTTGTTCGGTAGGTTTCATTCTAATTCTCCTCCGTCTGATCATTCGGAGCATCCCCGTCTGCCTGCCCGTTTACTCCGGCAGGTTCGCGGTATACGACCGCCGCGCCGTTCTCCCTGCGGCACAGGCCCTTGTAAACGCAGTACCTGCAGCTGTCGATCCCGTTCGAACCGCTTCCGTTGCGGTACGGATGGATCTCGATATTGCCGTTACGGATACTCTTTACTTCATCCGCCGCAAGCGCCTCGACATCATCCAGGAACCTCTTCAGATCACCTGAGGAATAAACACTTCCCTTGCCGAAGGAACCGTCCTTCTGAACGCTTACGGAAACGACTTCGGACGAGTAGGGAGTTCCCGCCTCAACTGATCCGAAATTGACATCGAGCCGTTCCAGATACCTGTCGGAACTGTCAACTCCGCGGGAATTTTCCACAAGCATGACACCGTTCGGCGAATACATGCTCACAGAGGCCGTCTGCTCGGGAACCAACGGCTCACCGTCCTTGTAATCCACGGTCAGCGGAACATACATCGCGGCTGCGGGAACCGTGTCTGTCCCTTTCTCCGCGAACATCTTCTCGGCCACACGCATATAGATCGGCAGCTGAATATCGACACCGTCAAGGGCAAGGGAAGGACGGAACGCCTTACCGCTCGATTTGTAATCAAGGATCTTGAAGTACACGCCGCCGTTCTTCTCACTGCAGTCGATCCGGTCGATCTTACCGCAGTAGCGGACGCCGCCAAGTTCCTCGCTGAAACTCTTCTCCGTGAGGCTCACATTGTATCGTCCCTGCTGCAGCTGCGCGGACAATGCCGGTGCAAGAGCTATCAGATTGTCGACGAGCGAATCATACAGGAATCTGCTTCGGTTATCTTCGGAGAAGCATTCAAACTCCGGCATCAGGCGCACCTTATCCGCTCCCTCGCGGATCAGCTCGATCATCTCCTCCGCGCCCGGTGTCCGTCCGCTCCGCCCGATCTCCGCAGCGCGCTTACCTGCATAATCAAGGATCGCATGGTAAACAGAACCGGTCTCCAGCTGGGTCGGTTCATACGTGCGTCTTGTCTGTGCTGTCAGCCCGTACTCCGCAAAATGCTTAAACGGACATTCCGCGTAGGATTCAAGCCTTGTTACGGAATACTCCGTATCCTCGGGATACAATTCGCCGGCAACCTCAGGCGACAGCTCCGGATTGCGGAACACGCCTGTCTCGCCCTCACGGAGCAGTTCCCTCAGCCTGTTCTTTTGTTCAGAGCTGTTTGCGCGCAGCGACGGATCATCCGCACCGGCAACGGCCGGATCATCTGCACCGGCAACGTCCGAGTCATCCGAACAATACCAGTCATACAACGTGCGCAAAGCCGCTTTATCTTCTGTCTCACGCTTTACGGCAGCCTCATCGG
>CADBLW010000287.1 GCA_902795625.1 uncultured Lachnospiraceae bacterium
GACCGAGGGCGAGCCGCTTAAGCTGCTGGCTCTGTTTGCGCTTCCTCTGCTCCTTGGAAATCTGTTCCAGCAGGCGTACAACCTCGCAGACACGATGATCGTCGGCAAGCTGCTGGGAAAGAACGCGCTGGCGGCGGTGGGCGCCACGGGCTCGGTATCATTTCTGTTTTTCTCCGTGAGCAATGGTATCGGCAGCGGCGGCGGTATCGTGACCGCGCAGCTGTTCGGCGCAGGCCGCAAGGACGATGTGAAACGCGCGATCGTCAACTCGGCGTACATCATGTTCACGGCCGCGCTGATCATGGGAACGGTGGCATTTTCCTTAGTGCCGACAGTGCTTAGGTTCATGGGAACCCCGGCGGAGATCCTGCCGGATTCCATTTTGTATATGCGCATGACGTGCGCGTCGGTGCCGCTGGTGGCGGTGTACAACTACGCGGCTTCGATGCAGCGGGCGCTGGGCGACTCGCGGACGCCGCTTTATTTTCTGATCGTTTCGAGCATCCTGAACGTAGGCATGGACCTTCTCTTCGTCGGTGTCTTCGGCATGGGCGTGTTCGGCGCGGCGCTGGCGACGATGCTCGCACAGCTTCTCGCCGGTATCGGTTCCCTCACCTACGCGGTGAAGACCAACGAGTATTTCCGGGTTGACCGGGAGCATATGCGGTTTGATCCCGAGATCACGAAGCGCGCGATCCGGCTCGGTATTCCACTTGCTCTGCAGTGGAGCATGATTGCAATCTCTACGACGGCGCTTCAGCGCGTTGTCAACACCTTCGGGACGGTCGCCATCGCGGCTTACACGGCTACCGGGCGGCTTGAGCAGCTTGTACAGCAGCCCTACGGCTCGATGTCCATGGCGCTTTCCAACTACTCCGGCCAGAACTGGGGCGCGGGCAAGAGCGCGCGCATCCGTGAGGGACTGCGGAAGGCATTTGCCGCGGTGGGTGTATTTTCCCTGCTGATGTTCGCGGTGATGCAACTCTTCGGCGACAATCTGATCGGAATGTTCGTGAAGGAAAAAGAGGTGATCGCGATGGGCGGCAGGGCTCTGCGCATCACGAGTTTCTTCTATCTCTTCCTCGGGCTGATCTACGTGACGAGAGGCACGCTCAACGGCGTCGGCGATGCATTTTTCTCTTTTGTCAACGGCGTTGTGGAGATGGCGGGCCGCATCTGCCTGCCGATCATTCTCATCGGCTACACGGAGATCGGCGTCTGGAGCATCTGGCTGACCGCCGGGCTCACGTGGATGCTGGCGGGCATCTCGTGCCTGCTTCGCTACCGCTCGTGGCTTCGGAAGAAATCGGGGCTCGCGGCGCGTGATGCCGCAGGGGTTTCGGAGAAGCCGGAGACGGCCGTGAAAGAAAGAAACTCCGGCGTGTGCGCCTAAGCGGCCGGTGTAAGAAAACAGCCCTGCGGGCAAGAAAATCGGGCCGGGAACCGGGGCCGGGCGGGATGGCCTAAGGCCGGCGGATACTCCGCGGCAAGAGTGTAAAACCGACGGAAAAATGAAGATGCTTTCAGTTGCAAATACGTGTGCTCTCTGCTATACTGAACAGTGAGCACGAAGCCCTGTTCGGGGTTGATAAAACGGGGCCCGGTGTATTATTTTACGAGGAGGTAAGAGCGTTATGGAAATGGTGTTTTATCGTTGTGAGCATTGCGGCCAGATCGTAGCGATCGTCAAGAAGACGGGCGTGCCGATCATGTGCTGCGGTCAGCCGATGAAGGAAATCGTTCCGGGCACGACGGATGCTTCCGTTGAGAAGCATGTGCCCGTGTACACGGTGGAGAACGGTATCGTCACGGTAACCGTCGGAAGCGTGGAGCATCCGATGCTGCCGGAGCATTATATCGAGTGGATCGCCCTGAAGACGACGGGCGGCAATCAGAGAAAGGTGCTTAAGCCGGGCGACGCGCCCAAGGCCTGCTTCGCGATCTGCGAAGGCGACGAGGTTGAGGCGGTGTATGCCTACTGCAACCTGCACAGCCTTTGGAAGGGCTGAGCGACTGCTTCGTAAGGAAGACGGAAGCGGAAACATAAGAACGAGCCGCACTGCCTCTGCGGAGCCGGTGGGCCGATAATACAAAGGAGAAAACAATGAAGACATACAAGTGCACACTTTGCGGTGAAGTATTCCAGGTTGCTGACGGCGAGGAGCCGGTTTGCCCTCTTTGCGGAGCTACAGGCGAGAGCCTTGAGCTCGTGAGCGAGGTCGCTGCGGATGCGAAAAATCCTTATGCGGGAACCCAGACTGAGAAGAACCTGCAGGCAGCATTTGCCGGCGAGTCCCAGGCGAGAAACAAGTACACATATTTTGCGTCGAAGGCGAAGAAGGAAGGCTTCGAGCAGATCGCCGCTCTGTTCCTTCTGACGGCGGACAATGAGAAGGAGCATGCGAAGATGTGGTTCAAGGAACTGAACGGCATCGGCAGCACGGCGGAGAACCTTGCGGCAGCGGCTGACGGCGAGAACTACGAGTGGACCGACATGTATGAGGGCTTTGCGAAGACCGCTGAGGCTGAGGGCTTCCCGGAGCTTGCTGCGAAGTTCCGCGGCGTCGCTGCTATCGAGAAGCGCCATGAGGAGCGCTACCGCGCGCTGCTTCACAATGTTGAGGCGCAGGAAGTATTCGCGAAGAGCGAGGTCAAGGTTTGGGAGTGCCGCAACTGCGGTCACATCGTGGTCGGAACCAAGGCTCCCGAGGTCTGCCCCGTATGCGCACATCCGCAGAGCTACTTCGAGATCCACGCTGAGAACTATTGATCGGCGCGTGACCTTGTGACGGGTATGGATCTACCCGTTTACGGAAAATGAAACACCAAAGATCAGGGCGCTGTCTGTCGTTTGACGGGCTGCGCCTTCGATTTTTTAATTTTGGATACACGATGGATATAACGCAGTGCTACTATGACATCAGGAGGGACGATGATGGGCTACAGAGTATTGTTCGCGGAGGACGAACCCGGCATTCGCAATATTACGGCCGCGTTCCTGCGAAAGCAGGGATTTACGGTGGATGCAGTTTGCGATGGGGAAGAAGCGGAATGGGCGATCACGAGCAACCGGTACGACGCAGTCATACTGGATATCATGATGCCGAAGAAGGACGGCCTTGCGGTGTGCCGGTTTCTGCGCGAACGCTACGATGTGCCCGTGATCTTCCTGACGGCGCTCGACCGAGAAGAAACCATTGTGGAAAGCTATGAGATCGGGGCTGACGAGTACATCACGAAGCCATTTTCCAATGCGATCCTTCTCGCGAAGATCAACGCGCTCATCAACCGCTACCGCGGGCTTGTGGTGAAAAACGGCATCACCCGCGTCGGTGAGTTGACGATCGAGCCGGCGAGACGCCGTGTCCTTGTGAATCAGTCGGTGGTGACGCTCGCCCCGAAGGAGTATGACCTTTTACTGTTCCTCGTGGAGCACAGGGGGAAAATCCTCTCCCGGACACAGATCCTCGATCTCGTCTGGGGCGCGGACTATGAGGGCTACGAGCGCACCGTGGACAATCATATCAAGAAACTGCGGGCCGCGCTGGGGGATGC
>CADBLW010000288.1 GCA_902795625.1 uncultured Lachnospiraceae bacterium
GTGAGTCCGCGGTTGTCGATGATACGCTTCGCCTTGCCTTCGGAACGAGGAAGGGACTTCGGCGGAACGAGAGTAACCTTGGCAGCGATGCCGACGATCGACTTGATGCGCTCAGCGATGGTATTGCGCAGCGATTCGATCTCACTGACTTTATCGGTGAACATCTCTTCAGACATCTCAATCTGAACCTCAAGCTTGTCGGTGGAGTTCACACGGTCAACGATGAGCATGTAGAACGGAGCAACACCCTCGAGACCGACGAGGCATGCCTCAATCTGGCTCGGGAATACGTTGACGCCGCGGATGACGAGCATATCGTCGGTACGGCCGGTGAGACGGCTCATGCGGATGAGCGTGCGGCCGCAGGCACACGGCTCCGCGATCAGGCGCGTGATGTCGTGAGTGCGGTACCGAAGCATCGGCATACCGGTCTTTGTGATGGTCGTGAATACGAGCTCGCCGGACTCGCCGTAGGGCAGAGGCTCGCCGGTCTCGGGATTGATGATCTCGACGATGACGTGGTCCTCGTTGACATGCATTCCGTGCTTCTCAAGACACTCGAACGCAACGCCGGGGCCGCCGATCTCGGTGAGGCCGTAGATGTCGCAGGCATCGAAATCAAGGATTTCCTCAAGGTGGGTACGCATCTCCTCCGTCCAGGGCTCAGCACCGAAAATACCGGCCTTCAGCTTTACCTTGCCGAGGAGACCGCGGTCGCGGAGCGTCTCAGCGAGATAGGTCGCGTAGGAGGGAGTGCAGCAGAGCATGGTAGCGCCGAGCTCAGTCATCATCATCATTTGGCGCTCGGTGTTGCCGGCCGACATCGGGATGACAGTGGCACCGATGCGCTGTGCGCCCTGGTGTGCGCCGAGGCCGCCGGTGAAGAGGCCGTAGCCGTAGCAGATCTGAATGACGTCGTCCGCGTTTCCGCCGGCAGCGGTGAGAGCGCGGGCAACCATCTCGGTCCAGACTTCGATATCATTTTCCGTGTAACCGGTGACAATGGGCTTGCCGGTCGTTCCCGACGAACCCTGGATGCGGACGATGTCCGTGAGCTTCTGCGCGAGAAGTCCGTAAGGGAACTGGTCGCGAAGATCCGTCTTCTCCATGAACGGAAGCTTCTTGAGATCGTCGACGGAGTTGATGTCCGACGGCTTGACGCCCATGGCGTCCATGCGTTCGCGGTAGAGCGGTACGTTGGCGTACTCGAGCTCTACGGTTTCGCGGAGTCGTTTGCCCTGGAGCTCGCGAAGCTTCTCGCGATCCATGCACTCCATGGCGGGGTTGTAGATCTTGTGGATTTTCGGCTGTTTCATAGTGCCTCCTGTGTAAAATGAGAGATATACCTGAGGACGAGAAAATTAAAATTGCGAAAGTACGCATTGCTTCGTTCGGCGCTGCGCTTGAACTCCCGCAATGCTGCTACGTCACTCGCAAATCGCTCCGCTCACTGTGTTCGCGTAGCTTTTTTGCTCGTTTCCGTAGCCCGTTCGCATCCATGCGAATACGAAATCCTTCGGCTTTCAATTCGCAGAGATGCTCACTTAGCTTTCGCTAAAAAAAGCCCGCCCTCTGCTACAAGTAGAGGACGAGCGATTAAACCCGTGGTACCACCTCAATTCAGTATGCAATCCTGCATACCCTCATTCGGGTACATGACAATACCCTATCGCGATAACGGACGCATCCGGCGATGCCTACTTAGCGGTTGTGCTGCTGTTCAACATGCTGCTCTCGGGAGGAATTCGGAAGGCCTTCCTTGCCGGCTTACACCAAACCCGGCTCGCTGTGAGGGAAAACTGATTTCGTACTGGTTCCCGGTCGTTGCATTTGTAAAATAAATACACCATTCCCGCGGATATGTCAAGAAGTTTTTTTTGTTTACTTTACGCGTCATTTTCCGTATAATCTAATTCGGAAAGGGCAGTGATAATCGTTTATTGAAAGTACTACGGTTATCCGCTGTAATGGAAGAGAAGAATGAATAAGAGAAAATGGCATGTATTTTTAATGCTGTGCATGACTGTCATCCTTGCCTGTGTGATGACTGCCTGCGCCGGCAGCGGTGGTGCGGAGGATCGCGGCAGAAAGAAGAAGGGCGCCGACAGCGAGGATGCGACGCCGACGGCGGAGGTAACGCAGGATCCCGGTTTGACCGGAGAAGTGACGCCTGAGATTTCACCGGAAGCAACGCCGACAGCGGAAGTGACGCCGGAAGCGACGCCGACAACCGAGGCAACGCCCACGCCGGAAGCGACACCGACACCCGAGGCAACACCAACGCCGAAAGCAACACCGACGCCGGAAGCAACGCCGACTCCGACGCCCGACATTTATCGTCTGAAGGAATATACCATGAGCTCCGGGGAATTCTCGCTGCTGATCCCGGAGAACGCAGAGGTGAGCGAAGGGACTTCCCGGGTTATCGTGCAGACAAGCAATGCGAAGATGGAGATCGTTTTCGATGAGATCATCGACCGGAAATACCTGTATGAATGCACGGATGTCACACACAAGGAACTTGCCGATGTGATGAGTGTCACGCGCTTTGAGGGATTCGGACATGTCACGGATTCTGTTTCTGATGACGGTGTGCATCTTGTTACCGCACCGATCGACCAGGTCAGTTTTTGGTACGATATGGATACCGAGATCGAGTGCAGCGCCAGATATGCTGTCTATGACAGCGAATACACCGGTGGCGTGTATGTCGCTTACTATTTCCTGTATGATGTGGATTACAAGAACATGCAGGCGGAGGACGAGGAATTAGACAACATGTGGCGCAACTGTCTGATGAGCCTTCACCAGATTTGGGAGCCGGACGAGGCCTCTTTTGTCTCACATCAGGAGGAGTTCACAAACGGCACGGAAGTCGAGTTCGCCTATTACCCGAATTATCTGGAGGAGATAAAACGGCAGGACAGCGGAATCGCTCTTAATCTTTACTACTCGGAGGAGGATACAGAGTATATCATCATCGAGCATTATGCCGGAACGGACACCATCAAGACTGCGGAAGATTACTATGAGTCGGTTCAGAAACGACTGGATACGAAAAAGTATCATTTTACGGATATAAAGGATTATGAAGGCTACCTGGACTACGGGTACTGGGAGGTTTCGTATGACAATAACGGCACCCCCTATGTGGAGACCGTGGCCACCTGCCTCGACCCAAACGGCGGAATGATCAATGTCATCTGGTTCCGGCCGGAGGAGTTTGCGGACAACGGACAGGCGCTGTATTTCCAGATCCTGATGTCGCTGCGGATCCTTACGGAATAGTACGGAAAATGTGACCGCGATGCGAGGAAAGGGTGATTGCATGGAGGAAAAACCGACGTGCGGAAAGAGACAATGGATTCTTCGGATTATTGCGACGGCCGCGGTGGTCGCCTGGATGACGGTGATCTTTCTGATGTCCGCGGATGACGGGGATCAGTCGTCGAAGAAATCGGAGGCGATCGTCGATCTCGTCATTGACGCGGCGGTAGGAGTAAAACTGATGACTCGGGAGCAGGTGACTCCAAAGCTGCGGGATACCATCGGCTTTTATGTGAGAAAGTCGGCCCATGCCACGGAGTACGCGATCCTGGGCGCGCTGCTGATGCTTGCCTTAGCCGCGTGGGGACTGCCACGGCTCGCGGCGAGAGCCGCACTGGCGCTGCCGATCGCGGCGGCATACGCGGCCTCGGATGAGTATCACCAGTTGTCGGTCGCCGGGCGATCCGGTGAGTGGAGAGACATTTTTGTTGATATTGCAGGCGCAGCGATCGGAATCGCGATCACGCTGCTGTGCATGCGATCGTATCAAAGGAAAGTGAGGAAGCAACAATGAAAGGACAAAAGTTAAGGTCGATCGCTGTGCTGTGTGTGCTTGCGATGATGATGAGTCTGCTGGCTGCCTGCGAGGGCAGCGGCACGAAGGAACGCGAGAAGAAGTCGGAGTCTCAGGTCACGGACAAGCCCGAGACAACGCCCACGGGGGAAGTGACGCCGTCCGGTGATCCGACGCCCACGTCGGAGGTGACACCGACCGCAGAAGCGACACCGACAGCTGAGCCGACAGCAGAACCGACGGCGACACCGACCGCGGAACCGACAGCGGAACCGACGGCGGCACCGACAGGAGCGGTGACGATGAAGGAACAGAAGTGCGGCAACGGATCATTTTCCGCGATGATCCCCGCGGATGCCACGGTGGATATCGAGGCGCGCGGCTTCTGGGCCAAGACGGATGAGTACTACTTCGACGCGTGGTATATCGACACGGTGCTCGACGGCGCGGTTTACAATGTCGCGGACCTGATGACGATGATCAACGGTGAGAACACGATGATCGACTTGCTTGCGGCCGGTTATTATGACAAACGCGGCGAGTACACGAGGAAGACGATCAACGGCGTGGACGCGGTTGTGGGACCGGACGCGGACATCATGGTTACCGATGACGCGGGCACGAACACCCAGACCATGTATACACGCTTCATCGCCTACGACAGCACGTACGAGTACGGCCTGATCGTGGTCAGCTACTCACTGTTCAATGTGACCTGTGACACGATGACGGATGAGGCAAGGGAACTTGATAAGATGCTGATGGCGTGCGCGGAGAGTGTGCAGCAGTATTTTTCACCGGTTAATTATACGCTGGACCATTATGCGGAGAAGATCGGCAGTATTCCCGTAGAATTCCTGTGCGTGTCCGGTGATATCAAGGAGACGGAGAGGGGCGACAAAAACGAGCTTGTGATCAAGCCCTACGGAACGCAGAATGTGCTGATCACGCTTGAGGAGGTTCCGATCACCGCCACAGTCACGGACAGCTGGTCGCTGTACGATGTGATGAAGGCAACCTACGGGGATCAGGCTGAATTTTCCGAACTCGGAGACGCCATCGAACGCGAGGGCTACCACTGGTGGGATATGCGCTACGACAAGGACGGCGAGAGATATACCGACCGGTTCTACTGTACGGAAGCGTTTGAACAGAATACTCTTTTGCTGATCCGGTGGACGTTCCCTACCAATGCGGATGAGGTCGCGGAAGCCCTGTTCAATGACATGCTCTGGTCGCTGAAATTGAACTGACGCGCGCAAAAGTATCGGAAAATGTCACAAAACAGCGCACGGAATGTCGCTCTTTGTTGCTAAAACAGAGAAAATATACGGCAAGTATTGCATATTTTCCGTTTTGTAGTATGATGTTGCCGTGACAATATAGTGGTTTGCGGGAGATATGCGCACCCGTTGAGAGAGGTATGTACTTCCGCATAAATAAGGAGGATATTCATTATGGCTACCAAGAAGAAGGAAGTAGTTGAAGTGAAGAAGGAAGTTGCTGCAGCAGAGGCAGTTGCCAAGGAGACCGAGAAGAAGGCTGAGAAGGTTGTTGAGAAGGCTGCCAAGGCTGAGAAGGCACCGGCTGAGAAGAAGGTTGCCGCTGCAGCTAAGAAGGTTGTCAAGAAGGCTGAGAAGGCTGTTGACACCGCTGCTAAGAAGGTTGCTAAGACCGTTAAGAAGGCTGAGACGAAGGATGCTAAGGCTGAGGTTGTTCTTCAGTTTGCAGGCGCTGAGTTCAAGATGGCTGCTGTTCTTGAGGCTGCCAAGAAGGATTACGCTGCTAACAACACCGCTGCTCTTAAGACCATCACGCTCTATGTTAAGCCTGAGGACGGAGCTGCTTACTATGTTGCCAACGGCGACATCACCGGCAAGGTTAATCTGTAAGCCGCGTTAGGTAAGAATTGAATACCGACGAAGTCGGGTGAAACGAGGCGGACTGTACCGTGAAACGCAAGAATCCACGGGCAGTCCGCTTTGTCTTTGTGTGCGGTCCGCTTCGTTTCGCGGCGCTGTTTGCGGGCGGTCCGCTTTGTTTTCTACCGTTGACAACACCACTTTATCGCGGTAAAATAACAGAAAGCCGGATGCGTGCCGCGGCAGGCACGAAATCCGTGTCGGGAGGGGCTTATGCGGAAGATTGTTTTGTCGATTCTTGTCAACAATACTGCCGGTGTGCTGGCACGTATTTCCGGGTTGTTCGGTCGTCGCGGATACAACATCGCGAGCCTCACCGTCGGTGAGACCGAGAGACCGGATATCAGCCGCATGACGGTTGTTGCCATCGGCGATGAGCAGACGCTCTCGCAGATCGGAAAGCAGCTGGAGAAGCTGCAGGAAGTGATTTCGGTCAAGGAATTGAAACCGGAGCAGTCGGTGTGCAGTGAGCTGATCCTTTTGAAGGTGCGTACGAAGACGGACGCGAAGCGGCAGAGTGCCATCAGCATTGCGGACGTGTTCCGCGCGAAGGTTGTGGATGTCGCCGTGGATTCGCTGATGATGCAGCTCACGGGTGAGACGGCGAAGATAGACGCCTTCATCAAGATGTTTTACGAATTCGAGATTCTCGAACTTGTGCGGACCGGTCTGACCGGCCTCGAACGGGCATGAGAGTTTTGAAAATAAAAACAAAGGAGAAGTAGTATGTTTAAGGAATTCAAAGAATTTATCATGCGTGGGAACATGCTGGATATGGCTGTAGCCGTTATCATCGGCGGCGCGTTCAGCACGATCATCAATTCCCTCGTGAAAAACATCCTGATGCCTCTGATCGGCCTGGCTGTCGGCGGCAAAGCGGATTTTACCAATCTGTATCTCGTATTGAAGGAGCCTGCGACGAAACCTGAGGTCCTGCCCACAACTCTTGCCGAGGCAGAGGAGGCAGGCTACATCTGCTTCGGATACGGTGCATTTATCTCCGCGATCATTTCGTTCCTTATCATCGCACTCTGCCTGTTCCTTGTAGTCAAGGCGTTCAACAAGGCAAAGGATATTCGCAAGAAGGAAGAGGAAGAGGCTGCTCCTACCACGAAGAAGTGCCCGTTCTGCAAGTCCGAGATCGACATCGAGGCAACCCGTTGCCCGCATTGTACTTCGGAGCTCCCTGAGGAAGAGACTGCCGAGTAACCGCGGATACATTTTTCGAGAGATCGGTTTGCGGATGAAAGGAGATTTATCATGGATGTTGCTGCTATGATCAAGGATGCCGTTTCGAAGATCACGGGAGATGCGGATCTTACGAAGGCATTTAAGGATAATCCCACGGCTACGGTGAAGAAGGTAGCGGGGGACAAGCTTCCGGCGGAAGCAGTCGACAAGGTTGTGGACGGCGTGAAGGCGAAGATCGGAATTGACAAGGCCGGGGATGCGCTCGGCGCGATTAAGAAGCTGTTCTGATCGACACATATTGCAATGACGGAATGAGAACGGTCCGGGGTATTCTGCCCCGGACTTTTTTCATGAAAAACTTCTTGTGTGGGGAAAGAAAAAGTGATATATTATTCAATTGGAATACTGTGCCGTGAAGCGGCATGAGAATACGAAAGGAGTCAGTAATCATGGGATTTATTGACAGCATCAAAGAGAGAGCTAAGCAGAACAAGAAGACGATCGTTCTTCCGGAGTCCATGGACAGAAGAACCTGGGAGGCAGTGGAGATCATCCTCAAGGAGGGCATCGCGAACGTGATCGTTCTCGGAACTCCCGAGGAGTGCGCGGCGAACAACGCAGGCCTTGACGTGGCAGGCGCTAAGGTGATCGATCCGAACACCGCAGCAGAGCTTCCCGCATACATTGAAAAACTCGTAGAGCTTCGCCAGGCGAAGGGTATGACCCCTGAGGAGGCGAAGAAGCTTCTCACGACCGACTATATGTACTATGCCTGCATGATGGTGAAGATGGGTGCGGCAGACGGTGTTGTATCCGGTGCCTGCCACTCGACGGCGAACACGCTTCGTCCTTCCCTTCAGATCATCAAGACGAAGCCCGGCACCAAGCTTGTGTCCGCATTCTTCATGATGGTTGTTCCGAACTGCGAGTACGGCGCTGACGGCACGTTCCTCTTCGCAGATTCCGGTCTTGAGCAGAACCCCGATCCGGAGAAACTTGCGGCGATCGCAATCTCCTCCGCAGAGTCCTTCGAGCTTTTGGTTCAGAAGAAGGCAAAGGTTGCAATGCTTTCGCACTCCACGAAGGGCAGCGCAAAGCATGCCGACGTTGACAAGGTTCTGGCAGCTACCGCCATTGCTAAGGAGCTTCGCCCTGACATCGATCTTGACGGCGAGCTTCAGGCTGACGCCGCTATGGTTCCTTCCGTAGCAGCTTCCAAGGCTCCGGGCAGCAATGTTGCAGGCCAGGCTAACGTTTTGGTATTCCCTGACCTTGACGCAGGCAACATCGGCTACAAGCTCGTTCAGCGTCTTGCGAAAGCAGAGGCTTACGGCCCTGTTACGCAGGGTATCGCAGCTCCGGTCAACGACCTCTCCAGAGGCTGCATCGCCGAGGATATCGTTGGTGTTGTTGCCATCACGGCAGTTCAGGCACAGGCGAACGATTGATCTGCAGTTTACGACGAACAACGGAGGATACACATGAAAGTATTGGTAGTTAACTGCGGCAGCAGTTCTTTGAAATATCAGTTGATCGATTCCGAGACCGAGCAGGCTTTGGCAGTAGGTCTCTGCGAGCGCATCGGCATCGACGGACGCCTGAAGCACACGCCGGCCGGCGGTGAGAAGGTCGTGCTCGAGGATGCGCTTCCGAACCATGAGGTTGCCATCAAGAACGTTCTGGCGGCTCTCACGAACCCGACCTACGGCGTGATCAAGGATCTCTCCGAGATCGGTGCGGTAGGACACCGCGTAGTCCACGGCGGTGAGAAATTCACCAAGTCCGTGGTCATCGATGACGCAGTCATCGCAGGCATTAAGGAGTGCTGCGACCTCGCACCTCTTCACAACCCGGCCAACCTGATCGGTATCGACGCGTGCATGAATCTCATGCCCGGCGTTCCGGAGGTAGCCGTATTTGACACCGCATTCCATCAGACCATGCCCAAGGAGGCATATCTGTACGCGGTTCCTTACGAGTACTACACCAACTACGGCGTTCGCCGCTACGGTTTCCACGGCACCAGCCACAGCTATGTTTCCAAGCGTGCCATCGCGGTTGCAGGCCTTGATGCGAACAAC
>CADBLW010000289.1 GCA_902795625.1 uncultured Lachnospiraceae bacterium
AAGACCGTTGTGAACAGCGCTCCGAAAAAGCTGAAGAAAGAGGACCCGGGTCCCATTGTCACCCCGGAGGATCTCGCCCTGGACTACGGCGATGAGAAGAAGGGCCTGTTCTCCTTCGATGCTCTGGGCTTCGGCGCGCTCATCGGCAGTATGATCTTCGTGTATAAGTTTTCATCCGGTCAGGAGTCTTCGGCCATGCCCGAGTGGTTGTTCTATCTCCTTCTGATCGCCGTGGGATTCATCTCCTACGGATTCCGGCACATCGCCTTCCAGCGGAACAATTCCCTGTTCACGGAGCTGGCGTGCGTTGCCTTCTTCCCGGTTCTGTATGTATTTTCCACGGGAACGTTCCGTTCCTCCGACTGGATGGATTACGTTGCGTTCGTCATTGCGGCAGTTCTCATTTTCCTTGTATTTTTCATGTACGGCCGCAGCGGAAAGATCCGCCTCAGGAAGGCGGACGAACAATTCCGCAAGGTCCTTCAGGAGAACAAGCGCATCAAAGAAGACTCTGCGGAAACCAGGCGCGTGATCCGCAACTGCCTTGAGGATCTTCTCTTCCTGTGTCCTTCCGTTCTGGAGCCGCTGTCCTTCCGGATGCTCAAGGCGCTTTCCCGGCCCGGGAATAAGAAGAACACCGAGAAGCCCCACGAAGAACACCTCGTAAACCTTGTCCGCGAGATCGGCGGTGACAAGGAGAATCCCTTCGAACCGGAAGACCTCAATCTGAGCAGGCCTCAGATTCTCGTCAGCTACGGTATCATCTTCGTCTCCCTGATCGTCCTCTGCGTCACCGCGTTCATCTATTCCTGATCGCACCCAAGCGCAAAACCACAGCATGAAAAACGGGCTGAACGTGCCGCGGCACGCTCAGCCCTTATTCGCTGCATAAAACTTCCGTTGAACGATATTTATTCGGAGAACCATGTGATATCCGTCGCGTAGATGCGGTCGGCCCTGCGGAATTTGCCGAGCAGGTACAGGTTGGATGCATACTCCGAGACGATGTACATTTTCCCGCCTGCGGCAACGATCTCCTCGGACATCGGGGAGATCATTTTTTTCTTCTCCTCTGTCCCGTCCCCGAGAACATAGAGCGGCACCTCCGTCTCCAGCACCCGGATCGTGCCGGACTGCGGAAGGGTTCTGAGGTCGTACGTCCGGATCTCCGCAGGCCGGTACCCGTGGGCCACGGACAGGTACAACTTTCCGTCATGGAAGCACGCGCCCTGAGCATTGTTGCAGACGGAGTACGCAACCTTAGGGACCGGCTTGCCATTCGCTGAGACAAATCCCATCATCAGGCCGCCGAACACCGTCTTATCGTCGATCCTCACCTTATGCGAATCCGCCGTGTAGAACAGCGGCCCCTTGCGGTAAAACTCCCCTGCGTACAGCAGTTCCTCGTCCGCGGAGGTCCAGGACACGCGGTAGTAATCATTTTCCGACCGGATCATGACAACCTCGCGAAATCTCACAAGGCTTTTGTCCGGGGCGTCGTAGATGTCCTTAAGGTCATACCGGTACATGCACGACTTCGTGCTCCCTGCGATGTAGAGTGACCCCTTGTACACCTGCAACCCGCCGGCGTGGCCGCGGAAGCGCTTCCCGTTGCTGCGGGCCATCCGCACGGATCGGACGCACTGCCTCGTCGCCGCATCAATGACGTAGATCGGCGAGGCTCCGCCGTACATCATGTACCCCGTGATCAGGAAACAGTTCCGCTCCGCATCGAAGGTGATCCCCTGCGGTATGAACCCTTTGCCGATGTTCGGGATGCGAAACGCCTCCTCGCTGCTCCTCTGATAGTTTTCGATACATTCCTTCGTCTTCATCGATTCCCAAACACCCCCTCAACGTACCCCGGTCAATACAATAACGCGGAAAATGCAAACACCAATACCGTGATCGTCACCATCGACACCGCCGTCGTCACCGCGATCCCGGCTGTCAGTATGCTCGTATCCTCGCCGATCTTCTCCGCCTGGATCATCGGCAGGTTGCCCACCGGCACCGCCGCCATCAGACCCATGGCCAGCGTCGCCGCCGGGTCAAAGGAAAATGCATTCATCACCAGCATGACCGCCGTAGGCAGCAGCACAAGGCGCAGGGCGATGTACACCCAGATCCTGGCATTTTTC
>CADBLW010000290.1 GCA_902795625.1 uncultured Lachnospiraceae bacterium
ATCGTCTCAAGGACTGCCGGCATGTGTTCAGCCATGTGGAGTGGGAGATGCGCGGGTATCGGATCTGCGTTGCTCCGGGCGCGGCGGGAGAAACGCGGAACTGTCTGCCGGATACGGAAGGCACGAAAGCCGGCGGCGGGGAGTACGTCCGGGTGACGGCGGATGGGCTGGAAGCCGAATTCGGATTACCCACGGCGTTCAAAGGGTTTAAACTACAATTGTAGAATGGCAAAAAACGCAGTAACTGTTACGGCTTTTCCGACAGGCGCAGGCGGCAGTGGAATTTTCCGGGCAAAGATGATATAATTAAGGGGTAATCGCGCTGCGGGCTGCGGCTCGCGTGAACTGTGTACGGGAGGATGAAGAATGGAACAGAGAGATTTCGGATTGGTTTTCGGCGGCGGTGGCGGCAAAGGCTCCTACCAGATCGGTGTGTGGAAAGCCCTGCGCTTTCTCAAGATGGACTCCTGGATCAAGGCGATCTCAAGCGATTCCATCGGCACTTTGAACGCCGTTATGTTTTTGAACGGGGATTACCAGAAGGCGGAGGATGCGTGGTATAACATCCGTCCGATCCAGTTTCTGGACATCACCCCGGAGGGTGTGTGTTCCCGCGACGGGCTGGTCAAGATCCTGCGCGAGCTTGTTGACCTTAAGAAGGTCTCGGAGTCGCCGATCAAGACATACACGACCCTCGCGAGAAAATCCAACGCGACCGAGTCGCTTCAGATCATCGGCACCTGCTTCGGGAACCGGAATGACGACCTCGGCATCGAGGGAGAGTATGTGACACTCAACGGTAAGACACCGGAGGAGCTGATGCAGCTGTTGCTGGCGGCGACGGCCATGCCGTTTGTGTACGATCCGGTCACGATCAACGGCATTGAGTACCGCGACGGCGGAATCTATGATAACCTTCCGTTGCGGCCGCTGATCGAGGATGATATCAAGCATTTGATCCTGGTGCTTCTCAACCCGTCCTACGAGTACGATCTGATGTGCGCTTCCCGCGCGGACACGATCATTCAGATCACTCCGAGCCAGGAGATCGGCATGCTTCTCACCGGAACGCTGGATTTCGACGGCCGCAATGCGGCTTACCGACTGAACCTCGGCTTCTATGACACGCTGCGCGCATTCGAGTACTATGAGCGCCGCATGCTCGGGTTCCCGGTTTCCGCTGCGGAGAAGGAAGCCCGGATCCGCGAGGATAACGAGAAGGCTCTCGCTGCGGCGAACGCGCAAAATGCCATCGCGAGCGCAAACCGCAACTTCAGCAAGATCGACGAGATGATGAAGAAGCTCGGGTTGTGAGATAACACGGTGCTGCGCGGGCAGTAGAGAAAGCCTGCAAACAAGGAAAATACGCTCAGGAGGCGGACATAGGTGCCGCCTCCTTTTTTGTGCAAAAAGAACCGGAAGAGGAGCGCCGAAAACTTCGCCCGAATCAGCGTAAACTCAGCAACTCTTGACTTGACGAACAGCGGCAAATAAGGTAAACTGTTAATAACTATGCGCTGTCGGGGGAGAGCCGCCTTCCGGTGGGCTGAGCGAAGCGCGAAACACGGATGATGAGGGTGTGTTATGAACATAAATGATGTTTTTAATTCTGAGAACCGATTTTTCTCGGCGATGAACAAGGTTTGGGATCTCATGGTGCTGAACTGGATGTTTATTCTGACCGTGGTCATCGGAATCGGTCCGGCCTCCACCGGATTATAGTATGCGATCGCCAAGAACATCCGCAAGAGCCGCGGCTATGCGGTCAGGACGTTCTTTCATTCGTTTAAGCAGAATTTCAAACAAGGCTTTATACTCGGTATCCTGCAGCTGGTTGCCGCCTTGTCCGTTGTGTATTGCTATTCGTTCGCGATGGCAATGAGGGAAGGCGAAACTCTATCGCAGGTTTATTTTACGCTTTGGCTGATCTTTACGGTCTTGTTTATCTTCATTTCGGTGTACATTTATCCGATCCTGTCGCGGTTCAATCTGACGACGATGAAGATCATCAAGATGGCGTTTGTCGTGTCCCTCCGCCATCTGCCGAGCACGCTGCTGATCGTGCTGCTCGCGGCTGTCGGAGTATTCCTGGTATGGCTGTCGCCGGCATTCCTTTCACTCCTGTTGCTGGGAGGAGTTTCCGGATATGTGCTCATAAAATCGTTCCTGATGGAAAGGATCCTTCGCCGCTATACGCCGAAGCCGGCGGAGGGCGAGGAGAACACGACAGACCTGTGGTATCTGGAATAAGACACCGCACGGACACGGAAGAGAGATGTTTGGATCGCTGAGATTCACAGAGACAGCAGTTTTCTGACTAACCGTTACGGAGGCAATCGGTATGGATGAAACCTTGTACAAACAGATGAACTGGAGAGAGATCGAGGGAATCGTTTTCTCCGAACATGACGACCCGCACACCGTGCTGGGAGCGCACAAGACCAAATCGGGAATGGTGTATACGGCATTTGACCCGAACGCGGAGCGCGCGATCCTGCTGCTCGGGGAAGCCGGTTCCGCGGAGTCCATCGAGATGGAAAAGGTGGATGAAGGCGGATTTTTCGCGGTCATCGCACCGGAGGGCAAATACCGCTTCCGCTTCCTCTATGCGGGAGGCGAGCGCACCTGCGAAGACGCGTACCGCTTCTGGCCGCAGATCACCGAGGAGGAATGCCGCGAGTTCAATGCGGGTATCAATTATACCATCTATGAGAAACTCGGTGCGCATCCGATGACGCTGGACGGTGTGGACGGAACGTATTTTGCGGTTTGGGCGCCGAATGCGATGCGTATCAG
The DNA here is from genome assembly GCA_902795625.1 of uncultured Lachnospiraceae bacterium. Taxonomy (GTDB): domain Bacteria; phylum Bacillota; class Clostridia; order Lachnospirales; family Lachnospiraceae; genus ISDg. The sequence goes on from CADBLW010000290.1 coordinate 2,797, forward strand.
TGTGGTCGGCGACTTCAACCACTGGGACGGCCGTCTCTATCCCATGAGACGTCTCGGGAACAGCGGTATTTTCGAGCTCTTCATTCCGGGAGTCGGAGCGGGAGAGCTGTACAAGTTTGAGATCAAGGTCAAGGGCGGCCTTACGTACCTCAAGGCGGATCCGTACGCCAACGCGGCGGAGCTTCGTCCGGGCACGGCTTCGCGTGTCGCCGACCTTCGCAATTTTGCATGGTCCGACGACCGCTACATGGAGGACCGCAAGCACATCGATTTCAAGGCTTCCCCGATGTCGATCTACGAGGTTCACCTCGGTTCCTGGAAGAAACCGGCGGAGGAGAACGGAAGCTTTTACAATTACCGCGAACTGGCGGTCATGATCGCCGAATACGTGAAGGAGACCGGGTACACGCACATCGAGCTGATGCCTCTGATGGAACACCCGCTTGACGCGTCCTGGGGCTATCAGGTGACAGGCTACTATGCCGTGACATCCCGCTATGGCTCGCCCGAGGACTTTATGTTCTTCGTCGACTATATGCACAAGCAGGGCATCGGAGTCATTCTTGACTGGGTGCCGGCTCATTTTCCGAGAGATACGTTCGGTCTTTCGAACTTCGACGGAACGTGCCTGTACGAGCATCAGGACCCGCGCAAGGGCAGCCACCCGCACTGGGGCACGCTGATCTTCAACTACGGTCGGCCGGAGGTTTCCAACTTCCTGATCGCCAACGCGCTGTTCTGGCTTAAGAAGTATCATGTGGACGGCATCCGTATGGACGCGGTGGCGTCGATGCTGTATCTCGATTACGGGAAAAATGACGGCGAGTGGGTTGCCAACATGTACGGCGGCAACGAGAACCTCGAGGCGATCGAGCTTCTTAAGCACCTCAACTCCATCGCGAAGAAGCTCGTTCCGGGCGCTCTGATGATCGCGGAGGAGTCGACGGCATGGCCGAAGATCACCGGCGACCTCAACGACGAGGGTCTCGGCTTTGATTTCAAGTGGAATATGGGCTGGATGAACGATTTTACGACCTATATGCGGCAGGATCCGCTGTTCCGCCGCGGTTGCCACGGATCGCTTACGTTCAGCATGATCTACGCATACAGCGAGAATTTCATCCTTGTGCTCTCGCACGACGAGGTTGTGCACGGCAAGGGTTCGATGCTCGGGAAAATGCCCGGCACCTACGAGGAGAAGTTTGCCAACCGTCGTGTGGCGTACGGCTACATGACCTGCCATCCGGGCAAGAAACTTCTGTTCATGGGACAGGATATGG
>CADBLW010000291.1 GCA_902795625.1 uncultured Lachnospiraceae bacterium
CAGGCCGACCTTCTTGCCTACGATATGCGGGTCGAGAATGTTGCCGTCAAACTGCTGCAGCGCTACGACAAACAAAGCAAACACGAGACCGTGCAGCGGCTTGATGGAGAAGATCAGGATCGCACACGGGATTCCTCCCAGGAACGGTCCGAAGAACGGGATCACGTTCGTCACGCCGACGATCACGCTGACAAGCACCTTGTACTGCCCGATCGCATCGAACCAGATCCCGAGGATCGTGGTTCCGATGAAGCAGAGGATGCCGATGATCAGGGAATCCAGCATTTTCCCGAGGATTGCCGCGGAATAAATGATGTTGGCCTTGTGCAGCGTCTGGATCGCATTTTTCGAAGTACGCTTCGGCAGGATCGCGAAGAACAATTTCTTGCACAGACCGATGTAGTACTCCTTGCTCGAGAGAAGATACACGCTGACGATCGTTCCCACAAGCCAGATGTAGAGAACACGCACGACGGTCCACGTGCTCGAGAGCACGAACTTCGTGGCATCGCCGGCCATGTCGATATTCATATGCTTGGTGATGATCTCGGCGATCTTCTTCGTATCGCTGAACTTGTCCGTGATCGGGGACAGTACCTCCGCCACACGGGGATTGCTCAGCAGGTACTCGTCGATCGTGTTCTTCAATTGCTCCAGGTAGCCGGCCAGGTTCAGGGCCAGCGCCTCCACGCTCTTCGCCAGCTCCGGTATGATCGTGATCAGCAGCAGCGTGATGACGGAAAGTACGACCAGAAGTGTGATCAGTATGCTGAACCGTCTCACTCGCTTTCGCGTCTTGGCCATCCACTCGGAGTCGAGTTCCTCGTCCGTTCGTTTCCGGGTCGCAAACTTCATCAGCTTTGTTTCCAGGAAGCGTACCAGCGGCGACATGATGAACGCGAAGATAAAACCCGCGATCGCCGGCGCCAGCGCCCGGAAAATATTCTTGATGAGCTTTCCGATCGCCGGAAGCTTCAACAGCAGAAACAACAGAAGCATGAGGGCCGTCAGAACCATGAACGCGACCACGCCTTGCGGCGCATAATCCTTGATCCGGCTCAGGTTCCGTCTGGTCCGCATGTTTCGCTTTGTGCGGTTCATAGCCCGCTCATTGTTTTTTTCCATGCGAAAAAAACCTCCCTTCTTTGGGCATAGCCCGAGATCGGAGCATTTTACGAACAAAACGGTCCCTGACGCAGCGTGAAAGAAAATCCTTCCTCATCACGGGCAACCGCAGCCAGAGCATCAGTCGTTCCCTCGACGCCCGAAATCAATCCCGCTCCCGGTGCTACGGACATATCCCTCGAAGTGACTCTCGGAATACCCCGTAAAATGTCAGGGGGAGGCGCGGTCGCGCAAAATGATCTGCGCTTCCGCAGGAACGGGAGAACATAGGCGCGGGGTCATCGCGACGAGCTCGATGACCGTGCGTCTCAACCTGCGGGGAATCGCTTCGGCGACTGCAACCCGCAGGGAAACAGCATAGCAATATGTTCGGATAAAACATTCCGTCACTCTATATAGTACGCCTTTCCCGCGCTGCTTGCAAGAGGAAAATGAAGAGGATGGAGCGATGGACAGCATTCGCAAACCTCGTTTCACTCGGTTTGCTCAGGTACGTGCGCTCGGAACGTAGAAGGGCGCCGGCAAAAAGCCGACGCCCCTGAATAGTTGTTATTCATTTTCCGCGATTGATCAAACGGTGATCACAATCCGATCCGTCAGGATCAGCCCTGCATGTTCGAGATCGACGAGCAAACATCGTTGACAAGATCCTCGCCGCCGATCACAGAAATGCCGAACATGGTGTTGCCGACCTTCTGGATGCATGCGTACATGCCGGTAGTGATCTCGTAGATATCAAAACCGTTAACCGCATCGAGCTGCTTGTACGAAGAAGCATAGGTGCTGAGCAGCGTCTGGAACTGCGCGTCCGAAACACCCGTCATATCCATGGTCGTAAAGGATACGAAATCGCTGCCCTTCGAGAGCGTCAGAGTTCCATCGTCACCATCAAAGAACTCCCAGTCGCCTGCAAGATCAAAGGAAAAGGTCTTGTCGCCATTCACGATCACAGCCTTGCCGTTGGAGAAGGTGGAACCGCCGTCATTGCCGTTGTCCGGCGTAGGAGTCGGATTGCTCGGAGCTTCCGTAGGCTCGGGAGTAGGAACATCCGGTGCCTCGGTAGGCGTAGGCTCTTCAGTAGGAGCCGGAGCCTCGGTAGGCGTAGGAG
>CADBLW010000292.1 GCA_902795625.1 uncultured Lachnospiraceae bacterium
GCAGCAGCCGACGTATCAGCAGCCTGTACAGCAACCCGTACAGCAGCCTGTGCAGCAGCCGACATATCAGCAGCCGGTACAGCAGCCCGTGCAGCAGCCTGTACAGCAGCCTGTACAGCAGCCGGCGCAGCAGCCGACGTATCAGCAGCCGGTACAGCAACCCGTACAGCAGCCTGTGCAGCAGCCGACATATCAGCAGCCGGCACAGCAGCCCGTGCAGCAGCCGGTACAGCAGCCCGTACAGCAGCCTTACCAGCAGCCTGTACAGCAGCCGTATCAGCAGCCTGTACAGCAGCCGTATCAGCAGCCCGTACAGCAGCCTTACCAGCAGCCGATGTACGCGCAGCCGGTATATCAGCAGCCTGCACCTGCCAAGAAGAAAAAGTCTAAGGCACCGGTTATCATCATCAGCATTTTGCTGATCCTGATCATCCTTGCGGGATCCGGTATCGCATATCTCTCGTTCCTTGACAAGAGAGGTGACAAGACCACCCTCGGCATCGATCTGAACTTCCTTGATTTCACGCAGCTTTCGAGCTCGCAGGAGAAGCAGTTCCTTGATCTTGCTGACAAGGTAAACAATGCAATCGTCAACGGCAGCTCCAGATCCTTCAAGAAGGCGATCAACGAGGGCGCGGTAGACTATGTATGCAAGTCCTTCGGCTGCTCGGATGTAGACGACTTCCTTGAGTTCTGCGCTGAGGATCTCGAGGAGTGCGGCAATGATATTTCCGCTTCCGCCAAGGCATATCTGAAGTATGAGATCAAGGAGCGCAAGTCCCTTGCATCCAAGCTTGAGGAGCAGACCGACGCGGAGTACGATATCGACAAGGCATACCTGGTAGAGTGCATCAGCACCTACAAGGGAAGCAAGGGAACGAAGACCCTGAAGGATACCTACATCTTCATGAAGGACGGCGAGGGTGTATGGTCTCTGATCCTGCTCGGCAAGGACAGCCTCAAGGATCTCAAACTTGACTGATACTTTTGAAGCGCGACAGTGCTTCGGAAAGGCCTGATGCAAAGGCATTTTCCAAAAAGGATCCACGAATGAGTGATGGATTGTAACGAACAACAGAAAGACCAGTGCTTAACCGTGCTGGTCTTTCTCGCATAGTGTGCGTAAGAATTAGGAATTATCGGAAAGGCTTGGCGCCGGTGGGGGCGCCGCAAGTAACATGGGTGAAAGAAAGCCCCTGATGACGGGGAAAAACATTGCGACGGCAATATTTCTTCTGATCGCAAACTTCTTGGTGATCACTGCGGTATGGCTGGGAATACGGTTCGGAACGCTGGATATGACGACGATCATTTTCCTGCTGAAGGTACCGATCAGCGGAGCAGATCCGACCAACTTTTATGAGATCTTCATTCTTTTGTTTACCATAGGTCCGGCCGCGACCGCGGCGGAGCTCGGGATATTGGCTTTGATCAACCGCATCCGCCGGAAGCGTACGGAGGCGGACAAAAAAGCAAGAGTATCAACATGGATCGTCGATCACCGAAGACTGATCGCCGTGATCATTTTCCTCATATCGCTTGTTGTTGTCGGAGCGAGACTTCGGATCGTCAAATACGTCGTCAACCAGTTCGGCAACTCACCGATCTATGACGATGAGTACGCGGACCCGAAGAAGGTTCTGATCAAGGCTCCGGAGCAGAAGCGAAACCTCATCTACATCTACATGGAATCCATGGAGATTTCCTACGCGGACTGGGGACACGGCGGCGCGTCCGAGAAGAACATGATCCCCGAGATGACGTCGATCGCGCAGAACGGCATCTGCTTCTCCCAGGCGGGCAGCAATAAGCTGAACGGGCCGCAGGCAGTCACGGGAACGACCTGGACGATGGCCTCCCTCGTGGCTCAGACGGCGGGGGTTCCGCTGACCATTCCCATCGGGGAAAATGCCATGGGCAGGAAAGCGTACCAGACCTTCCTCCCCGGCGTGTATTCTCTCGGTCAGGTATTGCGCGACAACGGCTATGAGCTGGAGTACCTGATCGGTTCGGAGAAAGGCTTTTCCGGCGCGGACATCTATATGAGGACGCACGGAAACTATACGATCAAGGATATTGATTACTATCGCGGCAGTGAGCTTCCCTCGGACTACAACGTCTGGTGGGGCTTTGAGGACGAGAAGCTGTATCAGTTTGCAATGGACGCGATCAGCCATCTGGGCAACTCGGGACAGCCGTTCTCGTTCACGATGATGACGATGGACACGCATTTTACGAACGGGTACCGCTGTCGTCTGTGCGGGGATGAGTTCCCGGACCAGTACAGCAACGTGATCGCCTGCGCGTCCCGGCAGCTTCGGAACTTCCTGGAATGGCTCGAGTCGCAGCCGTTCTATGAAAACACGACAGTGATCATCGTCGGGGATCACCCCACGATGGATACGAAATACACGGACAAGCTGCCGTACAACAAGAAAGGCTATGTCAGAAAGACCTACTGCACGATCCTGAACTCCGCTGTTGAATACGTTCCGACGGAGGAGGAGAGACAGTTTACGGTGATGGATATGTATCCGACGACGCTGGCCGCCATGGGATTTGAGATTGAGGGCAACCGCCTCGGTATCGGCGTCAACCTCTTCTCCGGGGAGCAGACAATGCTCGAAAAATACGGGCTGAAGAAGCTGAACGATCTTCTCGAGGAGAGATCGGATTTCTATGACGGACTGATGTACGGAACGGAAGAGTGATCCGGCGCGTAAAATGCACAGCGAACACGTCGGAACCGACGGATCATGAAGGAAAGGAGGAACGCTCATGGCAAGCACCATACCTGAATTGTACAGGGAATACCGCAAGCGTCTGGAAGAAGTCGACCGGATCGAGAAAGAACTGCTGCGCACCAATGAGCAGTCTTCCTGGAATGCCTGTCTGATCCGCAAATCGGAGCTCGTCCGCAGCTTTTACGGCGAGACGGAGGAGGAGCTGAATACGCTGATCAACCCGTATCTGTACGGGGCCTCGCCGCTGGATGACGAGAAGGCGATGGAGCTGTTTGAGGGCGCGAGCTCCTACTACAACAGCGCGATCTACGACGACGTCATGGAATCCCAGATCTTCAAGCTTCTGTGGGAATACTACCAGTCGACCGGCAATGAGTATATGGAGCGCGCGTGCCGATGCGCATTTTCCAACAACGCATTCCTCAATGTGGAAGGAAAGCTTCGGAGCTACGCAATCGAGCAGGCGGAGTGGGTGAGCGGTTACGTGGACCGCATCGATTACCTTAGGGAACTCCACAAGGACGATGACGAGGCATTTTACACTGACGTGCTTCGCGTGTTCGACACGCTGCACGGACAGTACGAGATGGAGCGCTCGCGGTTCGAGCCCAACGTCAACCGCATGATCGGCTGCTTCAACAATCTCTCGAAGATCCGCAAATACCGCAGACTTTTCCCCGATGATGTATGGGAAAGCATCGAACGGCCGCTGAATGACGTCGGCACGGACGTGATGTTCATGGCCGCGCTGCACTGGGAATCGGTGGATGTACAGCTCAAGGAGATCATCGGCCCGGCCTTCCCCATCGGATTCATCGAGCAGACGAAGCTGCCGGTGGAGGAGCGCGACATGAAGGTGTATGTCGGCTACATTGTGTATGCATTTTATTCGGGACTGCTCAAACCCGAGCAGACCTTCACGCTGCTTCGCTCGTACAGCCGCACGATCACGAAGGAGTACGATTTCAACGATCCGAACTGGTATGAGCAGCCGGATGACAGCCGCTTCGCCGTCATCACGACGACGACCAAGCCGATGTTCGAGATGATCGACGAGTTCTCCTGCGACGACGACAAGAAGAAGCGGATGAAGGCGGAGCTTCTCTACGAGGTGAAAACCTATATCGAGACGATCCCGCGCGAGTGCGCATGCAAGGAATACCTTGACCAGGCGCTGTATCATCTGCTCTATGACCTGATCGGCTACATCGATATCCAGGAGGTTGCCATCGAGTTCATCGACAGCATGGTCATCAGCCGTCAGATGGCGACACTGATCCATACCGTGATGACCGGCGAGCTTGCCAACGCGATCCTGGATCCGCTTGTCGACGAGCACCCCGAGCTCTTCACGACCGTGCTCGACACGGAGGACCTTCGCGAGGTGGCGAAGCGCAAGGGCGAGCTGATGACACTGATGTACAACGCGGCGCGCTGCCACGATATCGGCAAGATCCTGATTGCAAACATCATCAATACGCAGATCCGCCGTCTCTCCGACATGGAGTACTCGTACATCAAGTACCATCCGAAGTGGAGCTACGAGATATTGATGCGCAATCCGAACCTGCAGAACTATGCGGAGATCGCCCTCGGTCACCACAGAAGCTACGACGGCAACAGCGGATACCCGAAATTCTTCAACAACCGCGCGAGCCGCTACCGCATTCTGATCGATCTGCTGACCGTCTGCGACTGCATGGACGCGGCGACGGACGTGTTCGGCCGCAACTACGCGAAGGGCAAGCAGTTCAACACGGTGCTCGCGGAGTTCCGCAAGGCAGCCGGCACGCACTACAATCCGAAGATCATCAGCTTTATCGAGCAGAACGAGGCGCTCCGCGCCAAGCTTGCGAAGATGACATCGGAGGAGGGACGTTCCGATCTGTACTACCATATTTACCGAAAATACCGCTGAAACCGGTTCCCGCCGCGCTCTGCGGCGGGGTCGGAAGAAGTTGTGTTTAAAATATTTTGAAAAACTATATTTTGTGCTTTTCTTTATAAATCTTTTGTGGTAGAATAGCCAAAAGTTGTATTTTCCGGGAGGAAACCATGGATTTTGAGAACATGACGGTACCGGCAGAGACGAGCGAAGAGCCGGTATCCAAGAACTTTATCGAGATGATCATTGAGAAGGATATTGCAGAGGGCAGCTGTGACAAGGTGATCACGCGGTTCCCGCCGGAGCCGAACGGATACCTTCACATCGGCCACGCAAAGGCAATACTGTTAAACTACGGTCTGGCGAAAAAATACGGCGGTCAGTTCAATCTGCGTTTTGACGACACGAACCCGACGAAGGAGAAGACGGAGTTTGTCGAGTCGATCGCGAAGGATGTACGGTGGCTGGGCGCTGATTTCGAGGACCGTTTGTTTTTTGCTTCCAACTATTTCGGTGAGATGTACGAGGCGGCAATCCGCCTGATCAAGAAGGGAAAGGCTTTCGTGTGCGATCTCTCGGCAGAAGAGATCCGCGAGTATCGCGGTACGCTGACCGAACCCGGCAAGAACAGCCCGTACCGCGACCGCAGCATCGAGGAGAACCTTCGCCTGTTCGAGGGTATGAAGAACGGTGAGTTTGCGGACGGATCGAAGGTGCTCCGCGCTAAGATCGACATGGCTTCGCCCAACATCAATATGAGAGACCCCGTCATTTACCGCGTGGCGCGCATGACGCATCACAACACCGGGGACAAGTGGTGCATCTATCCGATGTATGACTACGCGCATCCCATTGAGGACGCGATCGAGAATATTACGCACTCCCTGTGCACACTGGAATTTGAGGATCACCGGCCTCTCTACGACTGGGTCGTAAGAGAAGCAGGCTTTGTACATCCTCCCAGACAGATCGAATTTGCCAAGATGTACCTGACCAATGTGGTCACCGGAAAGAGATATATCAAGAAGCTCGTCGAGCAGGGTATCGTGGACGGCTGGGATGATCCCAGACTGGTCAGCATTTCCGGCCTCCGCCGCAGAGGCTTTACACCTGCGTCCATTAAGAGATTTGTCGAACTCAGCGGAATCTCCAAGGCGCAGTCCTCCTCGGATTACGCCATGCTCGAGTACTGCATCAGAGAGGATCTCAAACCCAGCTGCAGCAGAATGCTCGCAGTCCTCAATCCGCTCAAACTGATCATCGACAACTACCCCGAGGATCAGATCGAGATGCTTGACGCTGACAACAACCTCGAGAACCCGGATCTGGGCAAGAGACAGATTCCGTTCGGACGCGAGCTCTGGATCGAGAAAGAGGACTTTCTGACAGCTCCGATCCCCAAATACAAGAGACTCTATCCCGGAAACGAGGTGAGACTCATGTATGCTTACTTTGTAAAGTGCGTCGGTTACGACACCGACGAGAACGGAAATGTCACCGCCGTACATTGCACTTATGATCCCGAGACCAAGAGCGGAAGCGGATTTACCGGCCGCAA